>NZ_CAXUNQ010000018.1:0-84226 GCF_964252615.1 uncultured Bradyrhizobium sp. | reverse complement strand
GTCCCGGTTCTGCGAAGCGGCATGAAGAATGCCGCATCGCGCCCGGGACACGGGGAGGCCGTCATGGCCGGGCTCGACCCTACTGGATTCACACATCTCGTCATACGCGGGCTTGACCCGCGTATCCATCGATCTTCGGAAGAGTCGTTTCCAAGCGGATGGATTGCCGGGTCAAGCCCGGCAATGACGGCCGAGATGGGTGCATACCCTAGCGCTGCGCGGGGACGACGGCGGAGTCTTCGCTGCCTGCGCGACAATGGCCGAGCATCTCGGGATGACGGCCCTTCTACTGCCTCAGCAAGATCAGCGGATCGACGCTGTCCGGCACGCGGCGCCATTGCGCGTTGTCGTCGGCTTCGAACTGCCAGATTTCGCCACGGGCGTTCATCAGCAGCATCTGGCCACGGTCAAGCCGCCATTGCGTCGGCGCGAATGCGGCGACGGCGGGATCGCATTTCGGCTTGAGAAAGACCTGGAAATTGTCTGCCGTGGCTTCGGTGTTGGTCAATGTCATGCCACAGATCGTCTGGCCGCTGCCGCGCACCATCGACCAGTCGCCGATCATCTGATCCATCGACTTCGCCAATGACCGGGCGGCCGCGAGGTTCTGCAGAATATACACCCCCTCGCCGGTTCGCAGGCCTTCGAAAATTCCACTCTCGACTTCGGTGAAGTCGATCACCGGCTGGCCCGCGGCGTCCTGCAGCCGCACGATGTCGCCAAGCCCCTTGATGCTCCAGGCGGCGATGTCCTTGGTGAACGGCAGCGCCGCCGCGCAGCCCGGCTCAAGCTCGAGTTTCAGGTTTTGCGCCGGCCCGTCCTTCAAGGTCACCACGCAGGTCTTGCTGCGCTCGGTGGTGGAAAGCTCCCATTGCCCGATCATGTCTTTTTTCAGCGTGTTGGCGTCTTGCGCCGGAGCGGTCGCCGAAGCAACCAACAAAAACACCAACGCCGTCATTCCGGGGCGTCGCGCTGGCGACAAACCTGGAATCCAGCGCCGAGCCCCGCTCTGGATTCCGGTTTCGCGACGTTGTCGCGCCCCGGAATGACGGAATGCGTGGCCTCCGGATTGCTTCGCTTCGCTCGCAACGACGGATCGCATCACCGCCCCTTCGCCGGCGTTTCTGCAACCGGCGTCAGCGGCGGCTTGCCGGCGAACCAGGTTTTGAGGTTGTCGACCACCAGTTGATCCATGGCGTTGCGCGTCACCACCGAGGCGGAGCCGATATGCGGCAACAGCACCACGTTCTGCATTGCCTTCAGTTCATCCGGCACGGTCGGCTCGTTGGCGAACACGTCGAGGCCGGCGGAAAGGATGGTGCCTGATTTCAGCGCCGCGATCAAAGCCTGCTCGTCGATCACCGAGCCTCGCGCGACGTTGATGATGACGCCGCGCGGCCCCAGCGCCTTCATCACCTCGGCGTTGATCATGTTCGCCGTCGAAGCGCCGCCGGGGACGATGAGCACCAGCGTATCGACCGCCTTCGCCATCTCGATCAGGTCGGGATAATGCTTGTAGGAAACGCCCTCGGCCGGATGGCGTGAATGATAGACCACCGGAACGCGGCAGGCTTCCAGCCGGCGACCGATCGCCTGGCCGATCCGGCCCATGCCGACCATGCCGACCTTGCGGTCGCGCAGCGAGCCGACACTCAACGGAAACTGCTGCGTGGTCCAGAGCCCGGAGCGCAAATAGCGGTCGGCCTTGACGAATTCCCGCAAAGTGGCGATCAGGAGGCCAAGCGCGATATCCGCGACTTCCTCGGTGAGGACGTCCGGCGTGTTGGCAACCACGATGTTGTGTTCAGCCGCGTAAGCGGCGTCGATGTGATCATAGCCGACGCCGAAGCTGGAGACGATTTCGAGCTTGGGAAACTGCGCCAGCATTGCCTTGTCGCCGCGCACCGAATTGTAGGTCACCGCGATCCCGCGCACCTTCTCGGCCACCGCCGGGTTCAGGCGATCGAGATCGCCGCGGGTTTCGAACTTGTGCAGCACGAACTGGTCGGAAAAGCCGTTGTCGACGATGGGTTTGTGCGGTCCGTAAATCACCAGATCTATCTTCTCCGAAGAAATCGCGGCAGCCATCAGTTTTCCTTTCCAAGCGCGCTTTCATGCCAGCGTCGCAACACCAGATGCGACGCCAGCGCAAGCAGCATATAAATGACAATCCCGGCGGCGGAGAGCAACAGCAACGCGGCGAACATTCGGGGAATGTTGAGGCGATAGCTGGATTCCGCGATTCTATAGGCCAGTCCGGAACCGGCCCCGGCCGAACCCGCGGCGATTTCGGCGACCACGGCGCCGATCAGAGACAGCCCCCCGGCGATGCGCAATCCACCCAGGATATAGGGCAGCGCCGCGGGCAGTTTCAGATAACGCAGGGTCTGCGCGCGCGAGGCGCCGTAGAGCTGAAACAGGCCGGCCAGATTGCGGTCCACCGAATTGAGGCCAAGCGTGGTGTTGGACAGCACCGGAAAGAAGGCGACGATCCAGGCGCAGACGACGACAGCGGTCTGCTGCGGCAGATAGATCAGGAGCAGCGGCGCGATCGCGATCACCGGCGTCACCTGCAATATAATGGCGTAAGGCAGCAGCGAAACTTCCAGCCATTTCGACTGGTTGAACAACAGCGCCAGCGCGATGCCGCCGACGGCCGCGGCGATGAAACCCTCCAAAGTGGTCCATAGCGTGGTCAGCAGCGATTGCGACAGAATGGTCCAGTCCATGATCAGCGTCGAGAACATCAGGCCCGGCCCCGGCAGCACGTAGGGCGGGATGTCATTGACACGGACCACGATGTCCCAGGCCGCAATGCCGGCAGCGAGGACGGCGACGGGCAGCAGGATGCGTATGGCGCGCGCGTTGCCGCTGCCGGACCCCGGCGGCCGTGTAGCCAGCGGCGGTATTTGCGGTGAACTCATGAGGAGCGTTTCTCGCCCCCGGCGTGCCCCAGTGCGATCGAGACCGCGCGGCAATGCGCGCCATATTCGGCCGAGGTGCGGAATTCCTCGGTCCTGGGCGCGGCGGCGTCGATGCGAAATTCGGCGCCGATGCGCCCGGGGCGCGGCGTCATCACGATCACACGCTGCGACAGATAGACCGATTCGAACACCGAATGCGTGACGAAGATGACGGTCTTGCGCAGATTACGCCACAGCACCAGCAAGTCGTTGTTGAGCCGGAAGCGGGTGATCTCGTCGAGCGCGGCGAACGGCTCGTCCATCAACAGAATGTCGGGATCGGTGACCAGCGCCCGCGCCAGCGACACCCGCATCTTCATGCCGCCGGACAGTTCGCGTGGGAATGCGCCGGCAAATTCCTCGAGCCCCACCTGCGCCAGCGCCCTGCCGACGCGCATATCGGCCTGTTCACGCGGCACGTGCGCGAGTTTGAGCGGTAGGCCGACGTTTCCACGGACGCTGGTCCACGGCATCAGCGTCGGCTCCTGAAACACAAAGCCGATCGATTGCCCTGCCGGCGCTGCGCGATTAGCAACCCGGACCGCACCCGATGTCGGCTCGCTCAACCCTGCGATCAGACGCAACGCCGTCGATTTGCCGCAGCCAGAAGGTCCCAGCAGCGACACGAACTCGCCTTTGCGCACGTCGAGATCGATCGGCCCCAGCGCAACAACGCCGCTATCGTAGGTCTTGGTGACGCCACGCAGGCTGACGGCAACGTCGGCCGAAGGGCCGATATCAATACCAGACAGCGCTGCGACGGGATCAGCCATGTCCAGGGCCAAATCCCGCCTGGCCAACGTGCCCGACGCCGTATCCGGCGGCACTGCCGTCATCCTGAGGTGCTCGCCGTCTTCGGCCAGCCGCAAAGGACGAACCACAAGCCGGGGCTATCCTTCGAGACCCCGCGCAGGCGGGCGGCTCCTCAGGATGACGGCTTAATGTGTGGTGCCAGCTCGAGCTCACGATCTAGTTCTTCGGCCTGAGGTTAAGGCCGACGCCCTTGTTGACGAAGCGCAGCGTATAGGCCTTTTTGAAATCGATATCGCGCTTGACGACGCCGGCGCGCACCATCTTGTCGAAGAAGCTCGCCATCCGCGCGTCGGTCATGGCGCCGATGCCGTTTTCCAGCGAGTCCCCGGAATCGACGATGCCGTTTTCCTTCATCTTGGCCACGGAATAGCTGAGCAGATCGTCGGTCATTTCCGGATTGAGCTTTTTGATCATGTCGTTGCCCGGCTTGTTGTCGCCGTAAAGATAATTGTACCAGCCGATCGCCGAGGCATCGACAAAGCGCTGCACCAGGTCGGGCTTTTTCTCGGCGAAATCGCGCCGTGTTTCGATCAAGGTCGAATAAGTGTTGAAACCATGGTCGGCAAGCAGGATGACGGTCGGCTTGAAACCTGCCTGTTTCTCGACCGCGTATGGTTCCGAAGTGACGTAGCCCTGCATCGCGCTTTTCTTGTCGGCGAGGAATGGCTGCGCGTTGAAGGTATAGGGCCTGATCTTTTCCTCGGCGAAACCGTATTCGGATTTCAGCCACTGGAAATAGCCGGCGACGCCTTCCTTGGATACGAACAGCGTCAGCGGTCTGAGGTCCTCCAGTTTTGTCGCCTTGGATTCCGGGTGCGCCAAAAACACCTGCGGATCCTTCTGGAATATCGCAGCGATCGTCACCACAGGCACATTGTTCGCCACCGCGTCGAAGGATTGCAGCGTATTCGCGCTCATGAAGAAATCGAGCTTGCCGGCGATCAGCAGCGCGCGATTGTTGACGTTGGGTCCGCCGGGCACGATGGTGACGTCGAGGCCGTAAGCTTTGTAGGTGCCGTCGGCCACCGCCTGGAAAAATCCGCCATGCTCGGCCTCGGCGACCCAGTTGGTTCCGAACGACAGCTTGTCCAGCGTCTGGGCTGCAGAGGGCGACGCCGCCGCGAGCGCAAGGCAGGTCATTAAGCTTCGCAGCAAACGGCCTGCGCGCATGATTGGACTCCGTCGATCGTTCTGGCCCATGATGGGCGATGCGGGCCTTGTACCCTGCAAACAGTTGCAAAGAAATGCCGCGCTTGATGACCCCTCCCCGCGACTGGACCGCGATCCACTGGCCCGACATCGCCGGCGATGAAGCGGCGCGATGGATCGCGGTGTTGCCGCTGGCGGCGACCGAACAGCACGGCCCGCATCTGCCGCTGCGCACCGATGTCCTGATCGCGGAGGCCTATCTGGGACGGGTGCGCGAACTGTTGCCGGACCACATTCCCGCGACGTTTCTGCCGGTGGAGGAGATCGGCATTTCGACCGAACACACCGACTATCCCGGCACGCTGACGCGCTCCGCGGATGGCGCGCTGAAGGAATGGGCGGCGATCGGCGAGACCGCCGCGCGCGCGGGCATCAGGAAGCTTGTTATGGTCACCAGCCATGGCGGCAACAGCGCGGCGATGACCGTCGTTGCGCAGGATCTGCGCGCCCGGCTCGGCATTCTGGCGGTGACGACGGCGTGGTCGCGTTTCGGCGTGCCGGAAGGATTGTTTACCGCGGAGGAGTTGCGCCACGGCATTCACGGCGGCGCGGTCGAAACCTCGATCATGCTGGCGCGCTGTCCGGATCAGGTCCGCAAGGAAGCCCTCGCGAATTTTGTGCCGTCGAGTATCGCAATGGAAAAGCAATATCGCTGGCTCTCGACGCATCGCCCCGCGCCGTTTGCGTGGCAGGCACAGGATCTTCATCCCAGCGGCGCCGCCGGCGACGCCACGCAAGCCTCTGCCGAGAAAGGCCGGCGTCTGATCGATCATGGCGCACGGGCATTCTGCGAATTGCTTGCGGACGTCGACATGTTCGACGTGGTGAGGCTCCGCAAAGGCCCCGGTTAGCCCTACTGGATCCCCGCATCTCGTCATATGCGGGCTTGACCCGCGTATCCATCCATCTTCGGAAGAGTCGTTTCGAAGGGACAGATTGCCGCGTCGCCGGTCATCAGCCCGATGCCATGCAACGATGTCGCTGCTGTCGCACTTCTTACAACATTCTTGCAATTGCGAATGAGTTGCAATTATAGTTGCAAATGGGACGCCTTCGGTCCGGTTGTGCGAGCGCACGCGCCGAATCGGTTGTTTCAGAGATTTCCAAGGGTTAATTCGGTAACCGCAGCGCTCATGCAGCCCGACGCAGCGGATCGGGGCGGGGGGCCTTACGGGATGGGACGCGACCGCGAATCGCAAGAACGGCCATGAAGCGGGTCCTCGCGGGGCTGGCGCTCGGCGTGCTGTCGCTGGACGGCGCGGCCGCGGCCGACATTCCGCTCAAGGCGCCGCGTTTTGAGCCCGCCACCGACTGGAACGGGCTGTATCTTGGCGCTCATGCCGGATTCGGCCGCGGATTTTCGAACGCCACGCTGACCGATCCGGCCGCCGCTGCCGCAGGCAGTTTCTTCGGCGGCCCGATCGGCGGGTTGCAGATCGGCTACAATGTACAGATGCCGTCCCGGATCGTAATCGGATTCGAAGCCGACGTTTCGTTTCCCAATTACATCGACGGCAATTCCGTGATTTCGACATTGGCGACGGCCAGGTCCTGGGTCACCGAAAAAATGGATTTCGTCGGCACCGTGCGTGGCCGGCTTGGCTATGCGGCCGGAGCCTGGCTGTTCTATGCCACGGGCGGCCTGGCGTTTACCGGCGAGCGCTTTCTCAACACCCCGGCTGACGGCAATGATGAAAAGAAGCTGGATATGCGGCTCGGCTGGGCTGCCGGCGCCGGCGCGGAATACGCGTTCGCGCCGCATTGGAGCCTGCGGCTCGAATATCTCTATAGCCGGTTCCAGAACGGCGGCGTCCGGTTCGACTCCGGCGCGAGCACGGCATCCACGCTGAACTTTCAGATGCTTCGCGTCGGCCTCAATCGCAAGATCGACTGGCCGGGCGATCCCAATGCGCCACCGCTGGCATCGTTGGTCGATCCGCAATCCGAACGCTGGGAGATTCACGGCCAGACCACCTATCTGCCGCAGGGCTATCCCGGCTTCCGCGCGCCCTACAGCGGCGCCAACAGCCTGACCCCGGCGCCGCAGGCGAAGGCGACCTGGAGCAACAGCCTGTTCCTGAATATGCGGCTGTGGGAAGGCGGCGAACTCTATTACAACCCCGAACTGCTGCAGGGATTCGGACTGAACGATACCGTCGGTGCGGCGGGTTTTCCGAACGGGGAAGCGCAGAAATCCAACTTCCCCTACCCGCATTACAACACGTCGCGGCTGTTTGTGCGGCAGACCTTCGGGTTTGGCGGCGAACAGGAAGAGCTCGCCAGCGCGCCGGGCCAGTTGACGGGCAAGGTCGACATTTCGCGCCTGACGCTACAGGCCGGCAAGTTCGCCGTGGTAGATATTTTCGACGGCAACGCCTACGCCAAGGACACCCGCAGGGACTTCATGAACTGGTCGCTGTGGGCGCCCGGGGCGTTCGACTACTCCGCCGACAAGGTCGGCCTGACCTATGGCGCGACCGCCGAACTCAATCAGAAGCAATGGGCGTTGCGCGCCGGCTATTTCCTGATCGAAGGCACGTCGAATTCGAACAATTTCGACATGCGGGTATTTCAGCGCGGCGAATACGTGCTGGAGCTCGAGACGCGCTATTCGCTGTTCTCGCAACCCGGCAAGCTGCGCACCATCGCATGGCTGAACAGCGCCTATTCCGGGAGCTACCGGGAGACGCTGAACAACCCCGCCTTCAATCTGGACATTGCGCAGACCCGCGAGGGCCGCATCAAATACGGCTACGTCCTCAACCTCGAGCAGGCGCTGACCGACGACATCGGGCTGTTCGGCCGCTGGAGCTGGAACGACGGCAAGACCGAGATCATGGCGTTCACCGATATCGACGCCAGTCTCTCCACCGGCGTCTCGATCAAGGGCAATCGCTGGGGGCGGCCCGACGATGTCATCGGGATCGGCGGCGCGGTCAACGCGCTCTCGAAAGATCATCGCGACTTCATCGCCGCCGGCGGGCTCGGCGTGCTGATCGGCGACGGCGCGCTCAATTACCGGCGCGAACGGGTCTTTGAAACCTATTACGCCTATGCGCTCAACAGGCAGATCACGCTGACCGCCGATTACCAGCTCATCACCAACCCGGCCTACAATGCGGACCGCGGACCGGTGTCGGTTTTCTCGGGAAGGTTGCACGGGGAGTTCTGATGTCGTCATTCCCGGGCGCGTCGAAGACGCGAGCCCGGAATGACGAGTTATGATGCCGGCGAAAACGATGCCGCCTGCGCCAGCGCCCAGGCGTCCTTGAAGCGGGCATCCTGCGTGCCGTCCAGCAGTTCGCCCGGCCGCAGCGACGGATAAAGCCGCGCGAATGACATGACCTCAGTGCCCGAGACGCGCTGGGTGAAATGGATCGGCCGGATGTCCTGCGGATGATCGAGGCCGGCGGCCGCGATCAGTTCGGCGAGCGCGTGCAGCGTGGCATGATGATAATTGTAGACGCGTTCGGCCTTGTGCGGAACCACCAGCGCGCGGTTGCGCGAGGGGTCCTGCGTGGTCACGCCGGTCGGGCAGCGATCGGTATGGCAGCTCAGCGACTGGATGCAGCCCAGCGCGAACATGAAGCCGCGCGCGGAGTTGCACCAGTCCGCGCCGAGCGCCATCGCGCGCGCGATGTCGAAGGCGGTGGCGACCTTGCCCGATGCGCCGATCTTGATGCGGTCGCGGACATTGATGCCCACCAGCGCGTTATGGACGAAATTGACGCCCTCCCGCATCGGCATGCCCAGATGGTCCATGAACTCCAGCGGGGCGGCGCCGGTGCCGCCTTCATTGCCATCGACCACGATGAAATCGGGATAGATGCCGGTCTCGATCATCGCCTTGCAGATCGCCAGGAATTCCCATTTGTGCCCGACGCAGAGCTTGAATCCGGCCGGCTTGCCGCCGGACAGCCGCCGCATCTCGCCGATGAAGGCCATCATTTCCAGCGGTGTCGAGAACGCCTTGTGGTACGGCGGCGAGATGCAGTCCTCGCCCATGCCGACGCCGCGGATTCTTGAAATCTCTTCCGATACTTTCGCCGCCGGCAGCACGCCGCCATGTCCGGGCTTGGCGCCCTGGCTGACCTTGAGTTCGACCATCTTGATCTGGTCGTCGGATGCGACGCGGGCGAACTCCTGCGGATCGAACGTGCCGTCGGCGCGGTTGCGGCAGCCGAAATAGCCCGAGCCCACCTCCCAGATGATGTCGCCGCCGTTCTCGCGGTGATAGGGGCTGACGCCGCCTTCGCCGGTATCGTGAGCGAAACCGCCCTTCTTGGCCCCCGCATTCAAGGCGCGCACCGCATTCGGGCTGAGCGCCCCGAAGCTCATCGCCGAGATGTTGAACACCGACGCCGAATAGGGTTTCGCGCAGTCGGGCCCGCCGATGGTGATGCGGAATTTTTCCGATGCATGCGGCCGCGGCGCCATCGAATGATGCATCCATTCGTAACCCTCGGCATAGATGTTCTCCTGGGTGCCGAACGGCCGTTTGTCGAGCACCATCTTGGCGCGCTGATAGACCACCGCGCGGGTGTCGCGGCTGAACGGCATGCCGTCCTTCTCGCTTTCGAAGAAATACTGCCGCATCTCGGGCCGGATCTCTTCGAGCAGAAAGCGGATATGCGCCGAGATCGGATAGTTTCGCAGCACCGCGTGATTTTGCTGCAGCAGATCGCGGAAACCGAGCGCCGACAGACTGCCGAAAATGAGGATCGGGATGACGACGAGGTTGATCACCTTGTGGTCCACGACCGCTATTCCGGTCAGCAGCACCGTCACGACGCAACAGATCGTCAGCACGATGAAACGCGGCGAAAAAGGAGTCATCAGCGTTTCCATGGAATCCCCCGGCCGTCCGGTTGCCAGCATTTCGTTCTGGCCGCAGTTTACACTATCGGTTCCAACCCTACGCCAAAACGATGATGATTGTTACGCGCCATATCGCAATGCAGCGGGCGCCGCAGCCGGCGGCGCACCGCGGGACGTTCATTGCGCCGTCGGTCAGGGCTGAGAACGCGCAGCTTACCGCGCCGTGGACGAAACCCCGTCGTTGAGCAGGACGTCATCGATTTCCGTGACCGGGTCACGGGCCGGCCGCGGCGCGGCTGCGATTGCCGGATCGATGATGACGGCCCAGTGCAACGGCACCTTGGCAAGCCTGCGGAGCAGCCCGTGATGGGCAAACCGGCCTTCGGTGCTGCAGGCGTAAAGTGCCGCCACCATCACCTCGGCGGCGCTGCCGTGACCGGCGTAGGGCAGAAAAAGCTGCTCGACGGTCACCGGGCATCCGTCCCGATCGGACAGCGGAATGATCGCATAGACCGGCAACTGGTTGAGGACGCAGGCATCCCAGATCGGCTTTGCAGCCGCCGCCATGCCCGGATCGAGACAATCGCTCAAATGCCGCGACGGCATCCTCGCATCGTACATCTGCTCGACGCGGTTGCCGGCCTGCCGACAGATATAAAACAGCTTGCCATCCTCGCGCACCACATCGCTGATCGACAGATCGGCGGCATCGCCGGCCCGCTCATTGGGAACAAACTTTGTGAACTCGGGCAGTTGGCGTGTCCCACGCGCGCGATGCCAGTCCCGCACCAGGCTGACATGCCGGATCGACCTGACGATGCTGACATGAGCTCTCTGAAATTGCATCGAGCCAATCCGGTGCGCAGCAGACGAAGACAGGTCGGGCGGGGATGCGGCCAACAGGACCCGCCGATCCCGATTCGCAACCGGCCGGACGCTAACATGAAAATAATCGCAGCGTCAGGTCCAGCGCCTTTGTCAAACGTTTGCACGGACGGGATCAGCGATGCGAGCCGCTTGCAATCTGGATCGGCCGGCAGGCATCGGCTACGATGCCGGTTGCGGTTTCGAAAGGATCGATTTTCGAATCCAAACGTCAAGGCCGGGTGCGCCATGCCATGCTTGCAGGATGTTCGTTCCGGAAAGCCGGCCTGTTACCCGGACCAGTCGATCTATGCCGAATATGCCTGCGCCGAATTCGGACTGTCCTTTCAGGACATCGACGGCGGAACCGGACTTGTCTTCAATATCGTTTCACGCGGCAAGCGGGTCCCGTTCGGGGCTGGACGATGTGCGTGGTATCCGCAAAACAACGCGACCGCGGCATCGCTGGCTACCGACAAATACTTCACCAACGCCATTCTCGGACGCGCCGGCGTCCCGACGCTCGGAGGCCGGTACTTCTTCCTGCATGACCGGCATCGCGCGCATCGTCCGCCCGGTCATGAGCGGGGCAATGCGTCGGACTATTTCAGGGAATTGGGCGGTTCGGCCTTTGCCAAGCCGCTGACGGGATCGCGCGGCGATTTCGCGCGGGCCGTTCACGGCGAGGCGCGTTTTCTCGAATATCTCGATGACGTCTCCCGATATTACGATTCGGTTCTGATCCAACCGGTCGTTTCGGGAACTGAAACCCGGATTTTTCTGCTCGACGGCGAGGCCGTCTATGCCGTGCGGAAATCGCCGCCCGCGCTTGCCGGCAACGGCGCCAGCACAGTCCGCGAACTGCTCTCCAAACACAATTCTGAGCTGCAATCGCTCGGACTTTCGGCGGCGGCGCCTCCGGCAGATGCCGCCGAGTTCGACCGCGTATTGGCCGACGGAGAGCAATGGGAAATTCCCGGACGCATGAACCGGAGCGCCGGCGGCACCATGGTTCTCGAATCGCCGCGCACCGAAAGCGCCGTGGTCGCGCAGGCAAAACGCGCAGCTGGCGCCCTGGGCCTGCGCGTCGCCGCAGTGGATCTGTTCGCCGGTATCGAAGGCGATCCGGAGCCGGTACGGGTCATCGAAGTCAACTCCAACCCGTCGATCCGGCTGCTGGAGGACTGCGGGCGGGGCGACCTGATCCTGAAAATCTGGCGCCACACCTTTTCCGCGATGGGACTTCTGTAGTGTTCGACCTGCCGAAATACGGCGACGGCGTCTGCCTGGCGCGGCTGGCGGACCTGCTCCAGGCGCTGGCGATCGACCGCGCAAGGCTGCAGCGCATCTCGGTCGTCGTCACCGGGTCGAACGGCAAGGGCAGCACGGCGGCGTTCTGTGCCGGCATCGGCCGCGCCTTTGGACTGCGGACGGGACTGTTCACCTCGCCGCATCTGCTTCGCTTCAACGAGCGGTTTCAGGTCGACGGCATCCCGATCGGCGACGGCGCACTGGCGCGACTGGCAGCGCGGATCGGAACCGCAATCGCCGCAATATCGCGGCGACACGGCCAGCAATTCGGCGCGTTTGAAGCCCTGTTCGCGCTGGCGTGCCTGTATTTCCAGGAAACCGATTGCGATTTCGCGGTGTTCGAAGCCGGCATCGGGGGCCGTTACGATCCGGTGCGGCTGGCCGGCGCGCGCCACACCGGCGTGACATCGGTTGATCTCGAGCACACCGAACTGCTCGGCAATTCGCTGGAATTGATCTGCGCCGACAAGAGCGACGCCTGCGCGGCAGGCGGCACCATCGTCTACGGCGAGAACTGCCGTGGCCTGGCGCCGCACCTGGCCGAATATAATCGCAACCGCGATGTAACGAACCTGTTCGTCCGTGACCGAATCGGAATCCGCAATGAAATCATGTCGGCAGCCGAACAGCGGTTCGATTTCCGGTTCGGCGCGCATGATTTCCGCTCGCTCGGCATCGGGCTGGCAGGCCGCTTTCAATTCAATAATGCCGCCATCGCGATTGCGCTGTTTTTGCTTTGGCGGGAACGGACGCAACCGGGAGCAGATGCCGCGGCGCTGGAGGCCGCCGCAAGATCGGGCCTCGCCGGCACGCGCTGGCCGGGCCGGCTCGAAATCATCCGGCAAGAGCCGCTCACCCTCATCGACGTCGGCCATACGCCCGATGGCATCCGCCAATCGCTTGCGAGTCTGAAGGCGATCCATGGCGCCGAGCGGTGGATCCTGGTCGCCGGCGCCTCGCACGACAAGAAGGCCGGCGAGATCGCAGCGCTGCTGGCGCCGGCGTTCGACACCATCGTCTGCACCCGCGCATATCACAAAGGCGCGGGCGCGGAGACAATCGCTGCCGCGGCGCGGAGGGCGAATCCGAGCGCGACGATTCGCATCGCGGCGACGATCGAGGATGCGGTGCAGGTCAGCACGGCGCTGGCCCAATCATCGGACCGAAAAATCTTCGTCGCCGGCGGATTGTTTCTGGCGATCGAATACGCGGTCGCGGTCGGCGGCGGGCGCGCGCAAGAACTGAGGTTTTTCTAGGTCGTCATTCCGGGGGCGGAAAGCGCGAACCCGGAATCCATGACAACGCATCGCAATTATGGATTCCAGCCTTCGCCAAGCGGCGCATCCCGGAAGGACGGCTAATTATTCGCGCCGGGCGAATCGTCCAGCACCTTGAAGGCTTCCTCGAGCTGCGGCGAGATTGCGACGTTGAGCTTCTCGCCGGTCGGCAGCCGTGCGACGAACCATTTGTTATAGAGCGGAATCAAATCGCGGTTGGAGCCGAGCTTGCGGAACGCCCGCTCCACCACCGCGCTCAGTTGCGGTTCGCCCTTGCGGAACATGATCCCGTAGGGATCGTAGGACAGATAATCGCCGACGACCTTATACTTGTCCTGCGCCTTGTGGCGCGCGATCAGGCCATAGAGCAGGATGTCGTCGGTGGCGAATGCATCGGCCTTGCCGTCCACCAGCATCTGGTAGGACTGCTCGTGGTCGGGCGACGCGACGACGTTGAGCGACAACGAAAACTTCTTGTCGACGCCATGCATCGCCTGCTCGTTGGTGGTGCCCTTGGTGACCACCACGGTCTTGCCTTGCAGATCTTTCGGCGCCGAGATGGCGGACGCTTTCGGCACCATCAGCTTGGTGCCGGCCACGAACATCAGCGGCGAGAACGCCACCTGCCTGGCCCGCTCCGCGTTCGCCGTGGTCGATCCGCATTCGAGATCGATCTTGTTCTGCAGCACCGCCTGAATGCGGTCATCGGAGGTGACCTTGACATAGTCGATCCGCAAACTGGCATCGTCGACTTCGATGCCGATCTCGTCGACAATGGCCTCGCACAATTCGAGGCTGTAACCGATCGGCCGGCTCGACGGGTCCATGAACGAAAACGGCGGCGAGCTTTCGCGGTAGCCGAGCCGCACCACGTGACTCTGCTTGATGGCGGCGAGCGTCGGGCTCAGCCCTTCACCGGTCTGGGCCGACGCCGCCGCCGTCAGCACAAGCCCCGCGAGCAGCAGGCCTGCCGCCTGCGTGCATCCCTTCAGAGGGTGGCGCATGGCTCTCGCCTCCTAAGCCGGAACGCTCGCAGGGACCAGTTCCTCGTCAGGTCCGGACGCATCTACGGGCGCAAGTTCGCCTTCCCATTTCGCCACCACCGCGGTGGCGAGCGAGTTGCCGATCACGTTGGTGGCGCTGCGCCCCATGTCGAGGAAGGTATCGATGCCCATGATCATCAACAGCCCGGCCTCGGGAATGCCGAACTGGCTCAGCGTCGAGGCGATCACCACCAGGGATGCGCGGGGTACGCCAGCGACGCCCTTGGAGGTGATCATCAGGGTCGCCAGCATCGCCAGTTGGGTGCCGAGCGACATCGGTATCTGATAGGTCTGCGCGATGAAGATGCTCGCGAACGTACAATACATCATGGTGCCGTCAAGATTGAACGAATAACCCAGCGGCAGCACGAAACTGGAAATCCGCGACGACGCGCCGAACCGGTTCAAGCCCTCCAGCGTCTTGGGATACGCCGCTTCCGAGCTTGCGGTCGAGAACGCGATCATCAGCGGTTCGCGGATCAGCCGCAGCAGATGACTATATCGGGGCCCGATGACGATGAAGCCGACGACGACCAGGATCGCCCACAGAATCATCAGCGACAAATAGAAACCGCCCATGAACTGGATCAGCTTCCACAGCACGCCAAGGCCGTTCTTCGACACCGTCGCCATGATCGCCGCCCATACCGCGAGCGGCGCGAACAGCATCACGTAACCGGTGACTTTCAGCATGATATGGCCGAGGTCGTCGATCAGCGACAGCATCGGCTTGGAGCGCTCCGGCATCGCGCCCATGGCGACCGAAAAGAACACCGCGAAGATCACGATCTGCAGGATTTCGTTCTGCGCCATCGCGTCCGCGATCGAGGTCGGAATCAAATGGGTCAGGAATTTTTCGATTGAGAACGCCGATACCGGCAGGCCGGTCGACTGGCCCGCCGCGGGCAGCGTGCCGGGAAAATTTGCACCGGGCTGCAGCAGGTTGACCATGATCAGGCCGAGCAGCAGCGAAATGAACGACGCGCTGACGAACCATCCCATGGTTTTTGCGAAAATTCGCCCGAGCTTGGCGCCGCTGCCCATATGGGCGATGCCGCCGACCAGGGTTGCGAACACCAGAGGCGCGATGATCATCTTGATCAGGCGCAGGAACAGCATGGCGACCAGGTTTACGTCAGCCGCGATTTCCACCCGCTGGTCGGGAAGATAGTTGAAGACCAGCGTCCCCATCACAATGCCGAGGGCCATTGCGATCAGGATGTATTGCGTAAACCTGTTGGACATATTTTCGAACCCCCATGTTTCCGGCATTAGGAGTGTGGCACATTTTGACGCAGGCGCAACAAGCTTCATGGCATCGTCAAACGCGTTCCTGTTCACTGGCATGCCAGTCCCGTGCACGATCGTCATCCTGTGAAGCCGCGCCTTGCGCGGCATCTTGAACGAAGGATGACGGCGGTGAAGGATGCAGCGGCAAGCAATGTTCCCGTTGTGCGGTGAACCCCCACGGACTAGCGTCGCACCACAATAAGGGAGGGCACGCCATGAACGACAGCGTCAACCGCCAGATCCTGCTGGTCGAGAAGCCCACGGGAAAACTCGGCCCCGAACATTTCAGGATGTCGGACGGCAATATCCCCGAACCGAGGGATGGCGAAGCGCTGCTCCGGGTGCGCTATATTTCGCTGGACGCCGCCAACCGCGCCTGGATGCATGGCGCCACCTACCGCGCGGCGGTCGAGGCCAACACGGTGATGGCGGGCGGCGGTATCGCCGAGGTGGTGTCGTCGAAAGCGCCGGGTTTGACCGCGGGCGACATCGTGTTCGGCGACACCGGCTGGCAGGACTATGCCGCGGTACCGGCAAAGCAGTTGAGCAGGATGCCGCGCATCGAGCCGATGACGCATCTGCTCAGCGTGTATGGCATCGCCGGGCTCACCGCCTATTTCGGGCTGCTCGATGTCGGCAAGCCAAAGGCCGGCGAGACCGTCGTGGTCTCCGCGGCGGCCGGCTCGGTCGGATCGATCGTCGGCCAGATCGCTAAAATCAAGGGCTGCCGCGTGGTCGGCATCGCCGGCGGCAAGGACAAGTGCCACTGGCTGACATCCGAACTCGGCTTCGATGCCGCGGTCGACTACAAGGATGGCGCGACGTTCAAGGCGCTGAAGGCCGCGGCGCCGAAAGGCATTGACGTTTATTTCGACAATGTCGGCGGCGACATCCTGGAAGCCTGCCTCGCGCAAATGAATAACCGCGGCCGCATCGCCTGCTGCGGCGCGATTTCGCAGTATGACGGCGCGCCCTCCGCGACCGGACCGCGCGGCGTGCCCGGCCTGATCGTGGTGAAACGGCTGATCATGCAAGGCTTCATCGTGATGGACTTCATGGACCAGCGCGATCGCGCGCTTGCCGAGCTGCAGGCCTGGGTCGAATCCGGCAAGCTGAAAGTGCAGGAAGACGTCATCGAGGGACTGGAGAATACGCCGCAAGCGCTGATCGGACTGCTGGCGGGAGACAACCGCGGCAAGCGGATGGTGAAGGTGTAGGAGCGCAGATTTTGCGTCATGCGCGGGCCTGACCCCTGTCTCCATTCCCTTTCAGAAGAGTTTTTCAAGATGATGGATTGCCGGATCAGGCCCGCGGTTGACGCGGCGTCTTGCGATATCCGCCCGACACGGGAGGTGCGTTCCCCGGACGCAGCGCAGCGCGCAGCCTTGCGGAGCGGTGCGCTGCTGAGCCGGGGTCCCGGTTGCTTGCGACGCCAGGAAACCCGGGTCCCGGTTGTTGCGGCTGCAAGAAACCGGGGTCCCGGTTTCGCGAAGCGGCATGAAGAATGCCGCATCGCGCCCGGGACACGGGGAGGTCGTCATGGCCGGGCTTGACCCGGCAATCCATCATGCTTGGAAACGACTCTTGCGAAGAGCGATGGATACGCGGGTCAAGCCCGCGGTTGACGAGCCCGGCAATGACCCCTTATGCCGGCTCCCGATACAGCCCCTTGTCGCGCGCCTGGCGGATCGCGAGGGCCGTCAGCAGGTCGAGCATCGGGGTCGACAGTCCGGCCATCCTGGCAAAGGCGGCGGGCGCCCGCGCCAGCGCATCGATTTCCATCGTCCGGCCGCGCTCGTAGTCCTGCAGCAGCGACGGCTTGTGATCGGCCGGCGCGCCGCCCCGGGTGTTGCGCCTGGTGTCGGGGTAGCAACTGCGTCCGATCGCCTGCGCCTCTTCGAGCAGGCGCGGCACGATATCGCGCAGTGCCGGGTCCTGAACGGCCGCCTTGACCGTCTGCCCGGTGAGCAGACACAACACCGAGACCGACATGTTGCCGATCAGCTTGGTCCAGATCGCGTCCCGGATCCGCGGTTCCGGCGGCGATAGAATCGAAGCCTCGACGAGCGCCGCGCGAAGCCGCTCGATCCGCTCGCTGGCGCGGTCATCGCATTCGCCGACCAGCAGCATGTTTCGATCGGTGGAGTTATTGACGACAATTCCCGGCGCGGCGATCTCATTCGCCGAAAAGATCACGCCGCCGACGATGCGCTGCCTGGCGATCACCGCCCGCAACCGGCCGCCGGGATCGAGAAACGCGAGGTCGGGAGCCGGCGGATGATCGGACGGCAGCCCGATATCGTACCACCACGGGATGCCGTTCTGCGCAAATACAATGGCCGTGTCGTCGCGCAGCAACGGCGGCAGGCCGGCGACAAGGCTGCCCAGCCCGGTCGCCTTCAGCGTGCTGACGACAAAATCCTGCAAACCTAACGTTGCGGGATCGTCGGATGCGTTAACCCGCGCTGAAAATTCTTCCCCGCCGACGCGCAGCGTCAGGCCATCGGCCTTCACCGCCGCAAGATGCGGCCCGCGCATCACGCAGGACACCTCGTGTCCGGCCAGCGCGAGCCGGACGGCAAGATGGCTGCCGACCGCGCCCGCGCCGAAGATGCAGATTCGCATGGGGTGATCCTGATGGCCCGATAGGGACCGCGTGTCACCACGTCATACGCGGGCTTGACCGGCGTATCCATCCTTTCAAGAAGGCCGTCTCTGCAAAAAGATTCCTGTGGAGATGGATGGATGCGCGGGTCAAGCCCGCGCATGACGCTGTGACGGGCCCCCGGCTCGGCGCGCCGCTTATGGCGCGGTGTGCTGCAGAGCCGGGGCCGATACCGAGCACCGCGTCAGGCTGTACCGACGAGATAGCTAAAAATTCGCGCTTGCGCCATGATCACGCACCTACCGCAGGAACCCCAGCTTGTCCTCTCGCACCGTCTCCGAACCCGCGCGCCAGATCCCGCTCTACGGCGAATACGACGTCGCCGTGCTCGGCGGCGGGCCGGCGGGCATCGCCGCGGCGGTAGCGTCCGCGCGGGCCGGATGCCGCACGTTGCTGATCGAGCGGTACGGCTTTCTCGGCGGCATGGGCACGGCGGCCGGCGTGACCAATTTCTGCGGGCTGCATGCCAATGTGTATGGCGAAATGCGCCGCGTGGTCCGGGGCATCGCTTCCGACTTGCTGGCGCGCATCGACGGCTTAGGCGGTCTCAATGCACCGCATCTCATCCTCGGTAAAATCCTGGCGCAGGCCTACGATACGGCGGCCTACAAGATCGCCGCCGACGATCTGCTTGGGACTCACGGGGTCGCCATCCTGTTCCACGCGCTCGGCGCCGGCGCGGTGATGCGGGACGAGCGCCGCATCGACGCACTGATGATCGAAACCAAGGCCGGGCGGCAGGCGGTGCGTGCCGCCACCTTCATCGATTGCTCCGGCGACGGCGATCTGGCCGCGTGGGCCGGCGCGCACTTCGAGGTCGGCGACAACAAGGGAAGCATGCTCTATCCGTCGATGATGTTTCGCCTCAACGGCATCGATCCGGACAAGGCCGGCGAGGCGTGGCGGACGATCCCTCAACTGATGGAAGCGGCCGAGGCCGCCGGCACCCATCGCTTTCCGCGCAAGGCGGCGATCGTGCGGCCGCAGCGCGCCCGGATCGAGTGGCGGGTAAACTTCACCCAGCTTGCGCGCGGCGACGGCACCGCGATCAACGGGCTGGAGCCGGACGATCTCACCCGCGGCGAGATCGAGGGCCGCCGCCAGGCGGTCGATGCGTTCAATTTCCTGCGCACGGTGCCGGGGTTCGAACAATCCTACATCGTCGACCTGCCCCCGCAGCTCGGCATCCGCGAGACAAGGCGGGTGACCGGCGGCATCATGCTCAGCGGCGAGGACGTGCTCGGCTGCGCCTCGTTCGCGGACTCGATCGGCGTCAATGGCTGGCCGATGGAGCAACATGTCGCGGGCGACGTGATCTTCAAATTCCCGCCGATCCCGGAATCGCGCGGCTTCAACGAGCTGCCCTATCGCATGTTAACGCCGGCGGGTATCGACAATCTGCTGGTGGCCGGACGCTGCGCCTCGATGACCCATGACGGCCAGTCGGCGGCGCGGGTGTCCGGGGCGTGCTTTGCGATGGGCGAAGCCGCCGGAACCGCCGCGGCGCTGGCGCTGTCCGGCAATACGATTCCGCGCGATATCGCCGTTGACAGACTGCAAACGCAGTTGAAACAACAGGGAGCCTTTATCGGACAGGATCAGCAAGTTCCGGAAGGCCTGTGATCCTGCCTGGGTCATTGCAGGGCGCGCCGTCGCGCGATCCTGCAATGACGGGGCGATTTTGTGACAGGAGTGCGTTACAACGCACCCGCTGGAGAGGACCAATATTCATGACGCCGATCGCCAAGACCGTTCGCAACCTTGCCGCATCGATGCTGGTGGGCGTTGCGGTGACGGTGTCGCTGGATTACGCCGGCGCTCAAACCGCGGCGAAAGCAAAGGTCGGGGTGCTGCGGCTGTCGTCGTCGGCACCGGTGTTCATTGCGCAGGACAAGGGCTACTTCAAGCAGGCCGGCATCGAGGTGGAGCTGAAATTCTTCGACGCCGCGCAGCCGATCGCGGTCGCAGTCACGTCCGGCGATGTCGATTTCGGCGTCACCGCCTTCACCGCCGGACTTTACAATCTGGCGGGCAAAGGCACGCTGAAAGTCATCGGCGGCATGAGCCGCGAGAAGGCCGGCTATCCGCTGATCGGCTATTTCGCCAGCAGGTCCGCTTACGCCGCCGGGCTGAAGACGCCGAAGGATCTCGCCGGCAAGCGCATCGCAGTCACCCAGGTCGGCTCGAGTTTTCATTATTCGCTCGGCCTGCTCGCCGACAAATACGGGTTCAAGCTGAGCGACATGAAGGTGCTGCCGCTGCAATCGCTCTCGAACGCCGCGGCGGCGCTGAAGGGCGAGACCGTGGATGCGGCGCTGCTGCCGGTTTCCACCGCGCGCACGCTGATGGACGATGACGGCGCGAAGCTGCTGGGCTGGGTCGGCGACGAGACGCCGTGGCAACTCGGCGCGGTATTCGCGGCGCCGAAGACGCTCGCGGACAGGCCGCTGGTCACCAGCTTCCTGGGCGCGCTGGCGCGCGCCGACCGCGAATATCACGATGTGATCCTGGCTGCGGTCGCCGGCGGCAAGGTGCCGATCAACGATGCCACGAAGCCGCTGCTGGAAATCATCGCGAAATACACCAACCTGCCGGTGGAGCAGGTGGTCGGCAACTGCGCCTATATCGACCCCGACGGCAAGCTCGACGTCAACAACGTCGGCAACCAGATCGCCTGGCTGCAGGAACAGGGATTCGTCGACAAGGGATTTGATGCCGGCGCGATCATTGCGGCCGAATATGTGAAGCCGGATTGAACCATCCATGGATCTGATCGCGGACCATATCAGTCACCGCTTCGGCGCGCTCGAGGTGCTTGACGATGTGTCGTTCACGGTCGGCTCCGGTGAAGTGGTGGGGATCGTCGGTCCCTCCGGATGCGGCAAGAGCACGCTGCTGTCGATTCTCGGCGGGCTGCTGCAGCCAGGTTCCGGACAAGCCGTGCTGCGCGGCGCGCCGCCGTCCGGCAGCCTCAATCCGCTGACATTCGTGTTCCAGGATTTCGCGTTGTTGCCGTGGTGCACGGTCGGGGAGAATGTCGACTTCGTTCTGCTGCACACCGGACTGTCCGCCGCCGAGCGCGGCGCGACGGTCGGCGATGCGCTGCGCCGAACCGGCCTCTCCGATTTTCGCGGCGCTTATCCGAAACAGCTTTCAGGCGGCATGCGCCAGCGCGTCGGCATCGCGCGCGCGCTCGCGGTGCGGCCGGCGATCCTGCTGATGGACGAACCGCTGTCGGCGCTGGATTCGCAGACCCGCGAACTGCTGATGGAAGATTTTATCGGTTTGCTCGCCGACGGCGCTATGGGCGCTGCTTACGTGACCCACAATCTGGAGGAGGCGGTCCGCCTCGCCGACCGCATCGTGGTGCTGTCGCGGCGGCCGGGACGCGTCCGCGAGGTCGTGTCCATTCCCCTCACCCGCGGCGAACGTGGGGACAGCAATGCCCGCAGCCGGCTGCTGGCGTTGCAGAGCGAGCTGTGGTCGCTGATTCGCGAGGAGGCGATCGACGCCGAGCGCGAGTTTCAGCATGCTTGAGCGCCTCGAAAACGCCTCAGGTTCGCCGCAACAGAATCACAAGGCCGAAACGCGCCCGGTGGCGTTTCGTGGCGCAGGCTTTACCCCGAAATCGGGCCGCTATGCGGGCTGGACCGCCCTTGTCGCCGTGGTCGCGTTTTGGCAACTCGCCGGCAACGCCGGCTGGGTCAACGCGTTGTTTCTTCCGACGCCTCTCGCTATCGCGCGAGCGATCTACCAGCTCGCCGTCAGTGGCGCGCTCTGGCACCACGTGTCGGTATCGGTGGTGCGAATCGGCTCCGGGTGGATGCTCGGCACGATCGCCGGCGTGATCGCCGGCTTCGGCATCGGGCTCTCGAGCCTTGCGCGCGGCATCGGCATCACCTTCATCTCGGCTTTGTTTCCGATACCAAAGATCGCGCTCCTGCCGCTGCTGATCCTCTGGCTCGGCATCGGCGAGGAGCCGAAGATCGCCACCATCGCGCTCGGGGTTTTCTTTTCGACCGCGATTTCAGTCTATAGCGGCGTCGACCAGGTGCCGCGCAACCTGATCCGCATGGCGCAAAGCTTTAACGTGCCGTTCCACACCATCGTGCGCCGGGTGATCTGGCCGGGCGCGCTGCCCTCGATCCTCGCCGGCTTTCGCATCACCGCGTCGGTTGCGCTGCTGCTGGTGGTGAGCGCGGAGATGATCGGCGCCGAATTCGGCATCGGCGCGTTCGTGCTGCAGGCCGGCAACCTGATGCAGACCGATCAACTGCTCGCCGGCGTCGTCATTCTGTCGCTGTTCGGGCTCGCGGTCGGGAAGCTGATCAACCTCTTAGAGACGCGTCTGCTGCATTGGCGCTGATCGTTCGTTGCGAGAATCCGTAGGGTGGGCCAAGGCGCGCCCTACGGGTTATTGTCACGCGTTGCCGCGATCCTCGCGGAACAGATCGAGCTTCTGCTGCACCGGGCGGTCCGAGAAGCTGAACAGCACCGCATCCTCGTCGGCCTCGTGGGTGACCCACTGCCAGCTTGGCACCACGAACAGATCGCGCGGGCCCCACGCGAACGTCTGCTCGCCGATCCGCGAGCGGCCGCGGCCTTCGATCGGCGCAAACACCGTGGCGTCGGTCGAACGGTAGCGCGCGGTCTTGAATTGCTTCGGCAGCAATTGAATAAAGGTGCCGATGGTAGGCATCGCGAAATCGCCGGTGGCGGGATTGGAAAACTTCAGCTTCAGCCCGTGGCAGGGGTCCCACTCCTCGCGCTTTTTCGCCTGCTCCAGCGCCTGGCGCGTGTAACTATACGGATAATTGAAGATCGGCGAAGCCTGCGAGGCGCGCTTGAGATCGACCGGCAGCAGGTTGTGGCCGTAGCGCGCAAAGCTGTCGCCCTCCGGGCGCGTCACCTTCTGCTCGTCTTCATCAGACCCTTCCGCGAACGATGCATCGAAAAACTGCACCAGCGGAATATCCAGTCCGTCCAGCCAGAACATCGGCTCGGAAGTCTGGTTGCCGTGGTCATGCCATTTCATCGACGGCGTGATGACGAAATCGCCGGGCTCCATCAAGGTCCGCTCGCCGTCGACCGAGGTATGGGCGCCCTTGCCCTCCAGGATGAAGCGCAACGCGGATTGACTATGGCGATGCGCCGGGGCGACTTCCCCGGGCATCACCAGTTGCACGCCTGCATAGAGGGACGTGGTGATTTTCGATTGGCCGCGCAGCCCCGGATTTTCCAGCACCAGCACCCGCCGTTCGGCTTCCTTGGCGGTGATGAGCCGGCCGGCTTCCATCATGTAATTACGGATGGCGTCGAAGCGCCACAGATGCGCCCGGCAGCCGCTCCTAGGCTCGGGCGTGATCAGGTCGCCCATCACGGTCCACAGCGCGGTGAGATTTTCGCCGTCGATCCTGCGATAGAACGCTTCGCGTTCCGGGGTCTTCTGTACGGCATGATCCATAACCGGCCTCCCGCTGTCCTTGTTGTTCGGATTAATTGACAGCATACTTACAAATTGGGTAGCGTCAATGCAGAAAGCCGTATCAACAAAAAAACGGGAGGTTGCGATGAAGCTGCACGGCTATTTTCGCAGCAGCGCGTCATATCGGGTCAGGATTGCTCTGAATTTGAAGGGCATGACCGCCGACCACCTGCCGCACCATCTTCGCAAGGGCGAACAACGCGACCCCGCTTATCTCGCGATCAATCCGCAGGGGCTGGTGCCGACGCTTGACGACGACGGCGTCGTCCTGACCCAATCGCTCGCCATTATCGAATGGCTCGACGAGACCCATCCCGACCCGCCGCTGCTGCCGCAGGATGCGCTGCGTCGCGCAAAAGTGCGCGCGTTCGCGATGGTGCTCGCCTGCGATACCCATCCGGTGCAGAATCTCAAAGTGCTGGCACGCCTAAGACATCTCGGTCTGCCGGAGGAGCAGGTGATCGAGTGGGCGGCATGGGCCAACCGCCAAGGCCTTGCCGCATGCGAGACGCTAATCGCAGATGAAGCCGGCCCGTTCTGCTTCGGCGCGGCGCCAACCGTCGCGGATCTCTGCCTGGTGCCGCAGCTTGCGAATGCGCGTCGCTTTGGTGTCGAACTTGAAGCGTTTCCGCGGCTGCTGAAGGCCGAAGCCGCGGCCATGATCGTCCAGGCGTTTGCGGACGCCGCACCCGACCGGCAGCCCGATGCCGAATAAAGCCGCTGATGTCACGATGGATGCCGTCTACACCAAGCCGGGGTATCTGTTTCGCCGGATGCAGCAGATCGCGGTTGCGATTTTTGTCGAAGAGTGCCGGGCCTGCGGCCTGACGCCGGTGCAATACGCGGCACTGGTCGCTATTCGAACCCATCCCGGCATCGACGCGACCAGGCTCTCTGCGGTGATCGCCTTCGACCGTTCGACGCTGGGCAACGTCATCGAACGGCTGGAGACGAAGGCTTATGTGCAACGCAAGCCGGCGCGCGAGGACAAGCGGGTCAAGCTGCTCACCTTGACCGAAGCCGGAGAAGCCATGCTGCGCACGATCATGCCCTCGGTCGATCGCGCGCAGGCGCGCATGTTGCAGCCGCTGAAGCCGAAGGATCGCGAGACCCTGCTGGCGCTGATGACGCAGCTGGTCGATCTCAACAACGAGGCGTCGCGGGTACCGCTGCGGGCCGAGGACGCCCTCGAACATTTCAAGAAATCGGGTTGACGGTGTCGGCGGTGAGCGCACGGCCTGTCCTGATCGCGGGCGGAGGCATCGGCGGTCTCGCCGCGGCACTCGGCCTCGCGCAAAAAGGCTTGCGTTCCATCTTGCTTGAGAAAGCCACAACGCTCGGCGAGATCGGCGCGGGAATTCAGCTCGGGCCCAACGCATTTCATGCCTTCGACTATCTCGGCGTCGGCGAGGCCGCGCGCGGCATGGCGGTTTACATCGACCGGCTTCGCCTGATGGACGCCCTCAGCGCCGAGGAAATCACCCATGTCGACTTGCGCGACGCCTTCCGCGCGCGCTTCGGCAATCCCTATGCGGTGGTTCATCGCGGCGACCTGCATGGCGTGTTACTCAACGCCTGCCGGAACCACAGCCTGATCGAATTGCGGGTGAACAGCGAGGTTACCGGCTACGATCAGGACGGCTCCACGGTGACGGCCCGCCTCGCCTCCGGCGAGGGCATCACCGGAGCGCTGCTGATCGGCGCGGACGGCTTATGGTCCAACATCCGCAAACAGCTTGTCGGCGACGGCGCGCCGCGGGTTTCCGGCCACACTACCTACCGGTCGGTAATTCCGACCGGGGAGATGCCGGATGATCTGCGCTGGAACGCCGCCACGCTGTGGGCCGGTCCCAAATGCCACATCGTGCACTACCCGCTGTCGGGCTGGAAGGTGTTCAACCTCGTCGTCACCTGCCACAACGACGCGCCGGAGCCGGTGGCGGGCCAACCGGTGTCCGACGACGAGGTCATGCAGGGTTTCCACCACGTGCACGCGCGGGCACAAAGCATCATCCGTCACGGCAGCAACTGGAAGCTGTGGGTGCTATGCGACCGCGACCCGGTCGAGCGTTGGATCGACGGCCGCGTCGCGCTGCTCGGCGATGCGGCGCACCCGATGATGCAGTATTTCGCGCAGGGCGCCTGCATGGCGCTGGAAGACGCGGTCTGCCTGTCGTATCTGTTGGGCGCGTCGCCGGGCGATACCGTCACCGCGCTTGAGAACTATAACAAGCAGCGTTTTCCCCGCACCGCGCGGGTGCAATTGCTGTCCCGCGCCATCGGCGAACACATCTACCACCCCGCCGGCGAACATGCCCGCATCCGCAACGCCATCATGAGCGCAAAGGCGTCGGAAGATTACTACGACGACCTCGCCTGGCTCTACGGCGGGACGGGATTGGCGGGCTAGCTGGAACCGCCGCCGGGCTCCGCGCAGTCGCCAATGCATGATGGCCTCGACCGCGCTCGTGGCCATCCTTCGAGACGCCGCGCAAGCGCGGCTCCTCAGGATGACGGTCGAATGTATGGCTTGGAACGGGTTATGGGTCTCCGCCTTCGCGAGAACGACTCGTTGAAGGGCGGGTTCCTGTGGACCGCGATATCCTCCATCGTCGTCCCCGCGCAGGCGGGGACCCATACGCCCGGAATTTTCGATTGGAATGAGACGTTGCAACCATCATGCGCGAGCCGCGAGCACGGTAGCTATGGGTGCCCGCCTGCGCGAGGACGACGGCGAGTGTGTCGAGGCGTAGAGGCTACAGCTTCGGCAGCGCCTGACGATCGATCTTGCCGGTACCTGTCTTCGGCAGCTCGTCGAGAAACCTGATCTCGCGCGGATATTTGTAAGGCAGCAGCTTTGCCTTGACATAGTCCTGCAGCGTCTTCGTGCTAGCGATCGGGTCATACGCGCCGCCATTCATCACCACCGCGGCCTTCAGCGTCATGCGCCGGTCCGGCAGCTCGACGGCGAACACGGCGCATTCGCGCACGTCCGGATGCTCGGCGAGACAAAGCTCGACTTCGAGCGGATAAACCCATTGGCCGGATATCTTGATCAGGTCGTCGGCACGACCGCGAAAGAAATAAAAGCCGTCGCAGTCGCGAACGAAGCGGTCGCCGGTGTAAATCCACCCCGCCTCGCGGATGGTTTCGGCGGTCTTGTCCGGCCGGTTCCAGTACAATGGCGTGCTGGAATCGCCGCGCACCCACAAGATGCCCTCCTCGTTGTCGCCGACGTCGCGGCCGTCCTTGTCCTTCAACTGGATTTCATAGCCGGGAATGCGCGCACCCGCGGCGCCCGGCTTTTTCTTCTCCAGGCGGTTGGACAGGTAGATGTGAAGGACTTCAGTAGAGCCCAGTCCTTCCACGATCTCGACGCCGGTGAGTCGCTTCCAAGCGTCGAATACGTCTGACGAAAGCACCTCGGCGGCGGACAATGCCATTCGAAGCGACGAGAAATCGACTGTGGATGCGCCATCCGCCTTGGTGAGCGAGGTATAGAGCGTCGGCAATCCGAAGAATACGGTGGGACGAAAACGCTCGATCGCCGCAAAGATCGCCGCCGGTTTCGGCTGGCCCGGGAGCAGCAATGTCGTCGCACCGACGGAAAACGGGAAGGTGATGGAATTGCCAAAACCATAGGCGAAAAAAATCTTCGGCACCGAAAAGCAGACGTCGTCCGGCTCGAGCTTCAACACGTTGCGTGCGAACGCGGCTTCGCTGTAAGCCATGTCGTGCTGCAGATGGACGATGCCCTTGGGCCGCCCGGTCGAGCCCGACGAATACATCCAGAATGCCATCTCGTTGCGATGCGTGCCGGCTTCTGCAAGCCCTGCGGGGAAATCCCGCAGCCACTGCTCGGCCATTACCGCGTGCGGCACCGCGTCGCTGCCTGCCGGGCTGCCGACGACGATCAGGGTCCGCAATTGGGTATCCTTGCAGGCCACGGCGTCGAACTGCGCAGAAAACTCCGCATCGGCGACCGCGACCGAGGCGGCGGAATCCGCGAGATAAAACTGCAGCAGATCCGGCGGCGTCAATGTGTTGATCAGCAGCGGGACGAAGCCGGCGCGCACCGCGCCGAACAAAGCCGCCGGATAAGCCGGCGTATCGTCACAAAACATCAGGATGCGATCGCCGCGCCGCAGGCCCAACGACGTAAAGCCATGCCCCCATCGCGAGGCGTCCGCGCAGAGCTCCGAATATGTGCGCGTTCCGCCGGGCCCGGTGAGCGCGAGCCTGTCGCCGCGGCCGGCAGAAAGATTGTCGAACAGGATACGGCTGGCGTTATAGGCTTGCGGAATCGAAAAACCGATCTCCAAGGCGCCGGGACTGTCATAAGGCACCTTGTCGGCGATCCCGCGGGCTTTGTCAGAATCCGGGGCGCTCATTTCCTGTTCCCGCCGCCGCGCGATGCACGCGCCGCATGTTGCGAGGCTTCATAGCGTGCCATGAACAGCGGCGACATGGCGCGCAGCCGCGCGTCATCGATCCGTCCCGATCGGGTGATGTAGCTGAGGGCAAAATCCATCAGGCCGAGCTTCATGTGTTCGGGAAATTGTTCGTACCAGGCCGCGCTGGCGCGCGCGGCAGCGACCAGCTTCTTCACGATCGGCTTGCGCCCGGCTTCATAACGCGCGAGCGCTGCGGGGATGTCGCGCTCCGTTTCCAGCGCCTTGACCAGCGCGATGCCGTCTTCCATCGCAAGGCGGGTGCCGGACCCGATCGAGAAATGCGCGGAATGCAGCGCATCGCCGATCAGCACCATGTTCTTGAACGACCAGTGTTCGTTCCATATCCATGGAAAATTGCGCCATACCGATTTGTTCGAAACCAGCGGCTCTCCGTCGAGCGTGCTTGCGAACACCGTTTCGCAAACAGCCTTGGACTCCTCGACCGTCTTGTCGGCAAAACCATAGCGCCGCCACGTCTCGCGATCACATTCGACCAGGAATGTACTCATGTCGGGCGCGTACCTGTAGTGATGCGCGTTGAAAGCGCCGAGTCCGGTTTCGACAAAGGTCTGCGACAGCGTCTCGAACCGTTTAGGTGTGCCATACCACGCGAATTTGTTCACGGAATACGACACCGAGGTGCCGAAATCGCCCTCGAAGGCGCGCCGCACCAGTGAGTTGAGACCGTCCGCCGCGACGATCAGGTCGTAGCCTTTCAGTTCGTCGATCGATTGGACCGGCGTCTGGTAACGCGGCGTGACCCCGACCGCATGAACGCGCTGCTGCAGGATGGCGAGCAGGTCGAGCCGGCCGATCGAGGAGAAGCCGACGCCGTCGATCTCGATGCTTTCGCCGCGCAAATTCAGGGTGATGTTGTTCCAACGCTGCATCCGCGGCGCGATGGCGTCGACCGTGTCGGGATCGTCAGCACGCAGGAATTCAAGCGCCTGTTCGGAAAACACCACGCCAAACCCCCATGTGGCGCCGGCGGGATTCTGTTCGAACAGATCGATCTGCGCATCCGGGTGGCGCTGCTTCCACAGCGTGGCGAAATAGAGACCGCCGGGGCCTCCGCCCATTACGGAGATGCGCACATGGTTCTCCAAATGACGGCAGCATCGGCTGCAAACGCGGCGATTGCCCGATGCTGCGAGTGTCCGGCGGACGTTATAGATAAAAAACAATATCGCATGATTTGCACGGTGCAAACATGCTCATCGGCTCTCGACCTGCGGAATTGGCGGGCGTCGTCCGCTAAATGACGCCCTGAACGGCCGCCTCATTCCGAAGACGAGATTCCATACCGCTTGATGACGGCGCCCCAACGGTCGGATTCGGCGTGCAGGAACGACAGGAAGGTACCGGCGTCGCTGCCCTCCACGTGATAGCCCGTCTCCTCCAGCCGCGCGCGAATGGCCCGGTCGTTGAGAATGGTCCTGACGGCCTGTTCCAACTGTTCGGCCGCCGGGTCGGGCACCGCCGCCGGCACCAGCAGGCCGACCCAGGAACGTCCTTCGAAGCCCGGCACGGCAGTTGCGAGGGGCGGGACGTCGGGAAGCTGCGGGGCGGCCTTCGCGGTCGTCACCGCAAGCGCGCGCACGGTCCCGGCTTTCACCTGCGGCAGCACCGCCGGAAGCGCCGAGATCACGAAATCCAAATGACCGCCGACGACGTCGTTCAACATCGGGGCGGCGCCGCGATAGGGTATCTGGTTGATCGTGATGTTGGCCTGCGAAGAAAATTGCAACGCTAGCAGCTGGTTCGAGCTGCCTGCTCCGGCGTGGCCGACACTGAGCCCTTCGGGGCGCGATCGCGCCAACGCAATCAGATCCTCCACCGTTCTCACCTCCAGACGGGTGGGCGTTATCAAGACCATCGGCGATGTTGCGAGCAAACTGATCGGCCGGAACGCCGTGAAGGTGTCGTAGGGTAATCGCCTATGGAGGTGATGATTGACCGCATGGGTGTCGTACACCATCAGCAGCGTATAGCCGTCGGCGGGCGAACGTGCGGCTTCGGCGGTCCCGATCGCGCCGCCGGCTCCCGACCTGTTGTCGATGACGATCGCTTGGCCGAAACGGTCCGAGAGCGCCGGACCGATCACCCGGGCAAGCGTATCGACGCTGCCGCCGGGTGGAAACGGAACGACGATCCGAATCGGGCGCACTGGCCATTCGGAGGCCGCGTAAGCGCTACGTGCGGCGCTCGCGATCAGAACCGACACGGGCAGCAGCCGAAGAAACCGGCGACGGTTCATGATGGGACTTCCTTGCAGCCTGGCCGCGTTGCAGAAATGCAATCGTCATGTCGTATGTTTCTCCATATAACCGCAAACCCCTCGGGCTCGACCTAGAGATGTATATAGTTGACGTCTTCGGACGGACGCTTTTTCGAGAGCGATAATTCAAGGTGCGGTCGTTAGCTCGCAGGACGGCGGCTCACCAGCGTCGAGCGCCGGCTGCTCGCAAAACAGCAGCGCTGATTGCAGCCCGGCCCGGAAGCGGACCGTCTAATCAAGGCGCCTCTACTGATGCCGCATGATTTGCATTCAAATAGAAATGCACCACTCGCGCGCCGCCACTGCGGCTAAGCGAGCCCGCGTCTGCGGCAGCGTGGCGATCCCGGGATGACTCGAACATCCGACCTACGGTTTAGGAAACCGCCGCTCTATCCGGCTGAGCTACGGGACCGAAGACCTCCGACAAGCGCGGTCTTGGCAAGCTCATATCAGAGCGGCGGCGGCATCGCCACCCGGAACCCGTTGCGGAAATAGAAACAGGAAAGCCATTTCCCGGCTGACAACCGGGTCCTGAATACGGTAAATTACCGGTTGCATACTCTGAGAAGATCGCCTGTGAATGCGTCCCGTCAATCCGTGCTGTTGCTTGCCGCAATCGTCTGCTGCGTCGCCCTCCTTTCGGCGCGCGCGCAGGCGCAATGGTGGGGAGTGCGCAGCCCGGCCGACTATGAGGAATGCGCGGAGATTGCCGGCAAGGCCGCGGATGCCAAGGCGGCGCAGCTTGCTGAGTGCGGCGTGAAATTCGCCGCGCGGCGCAAGGCCGGCGGCGGCTACAGCTATTTCGACTTCATGCAGAACCGGCATTTCGACATCGCCGGCCCGAACCCGACCGCGGAAGAGCAGAAGTATATCAACGAGCAATATGCCGCCTATCTCGGCCGCGAGCGGCGCAGCGCCATCGCCGCGGCATTCGCTCAGAAGCAGCAGCAGCTCCAGAAGCAGCTACAGCATGAAGCGCTGCAGAGCCAAAGCAAGCCGGCAGCGCCTGCGGTAACGAACAAGCCGCGGGTGGTCACCGCCGGCAGCCCCGGTGCTCGGCCGGCGAATGCAGCCTGCGCCAGGGATTCGTTTTCGTGCAACTGGCCCCGGCTTTCCGAGGGCATCAACGACTTGAAGAAGCTGTTCGGCGCTTCGCCGGACAGGACGCGACGCGGCCGGCCACCGACCGAGCTTGCGACGTCGGCTCGGTGAACGAGCAGGCCTGTCAACGCGGCGCGCCGTGATGCGGCTTGGGCCTTCGGCGCGGCGCCGGGTCGTCGACCGGCTTCGGCGTGAAGCCGCGCGCTGCTCCTGCAATCAGGCATCATAGCCGGGCGACGGCACGACCGTTGGCCGTGCGGCCATCGCGGCTTCGCCGAGAACGCTGCCGATCACCGCGGCTGCCGCTCGCATCATCACGAACCTTCCGGTTCGGTGACCTCCGACGGACCAGTACCGGCGGGCGTGAGCGACGCGAAGAAATTATTCAAGGGCAACATGTCGATTTCGGCGGCCCCGCGCAGACGGCCGGGCTAAGGAGCCTGTTTTCCCTGTCCTCCAGCCTGACCAGCGCCAAGACGGCGGCCGGCAATATCGACCTGATGACCGTCAACGGCCAGAACGACAACAACGATCAGGACACCGGCTACACCAACATTTTTCCCTCGATCAACAACGCGATCAGTTCGCCCGGCGCAGGGACATCGGAGGCGCCGCAAAAAGTATCTGTTCTTCGTGTCGGATGGCGTCGCTGACGAAAACAATGGCGGATCGTGCAGCAAGCCGGCCACCGGCGGGCGCTGCCAGTCGCCGATCAATCCCGCTTTATGCACCACGCTCAAGAATCGCGGCATCAAGGTCGCGGTGTTGTACACGACCTATCTCGCGTTGCCGACCAACGCCTGGTACAACACGTGGATCGCGCCCTTTAATATCGGCCCCTATGGCCCCTCGCCGAACAGCGAGATCGCCAACAATATGAAAAGCTGCGCGTCCTCCGGACTCTATTTCGAAGTCAGCCCGACTCAGGCGATTTCACAGGCGATGAATGCGCTGTTTCAGAAAGCCGTCGCCGACGCCCGCATCAGCAGCTAGTGCCCGGTTATTCTGACGGCCCGAAACGTATCTGCTCCGGCGTCAGTCCCGGCGAGCCCTTGCCATCGGCCTCCGCATGCTTAATCAATTCCACGATGCGCCGGGACAGCGGCGCTTGCAGCCCATGCCGTTGCGCAATCGCCACGATGACGCCCTGCAGATAATCGATCTCGGTACGCCTGCGGCGTTGCAAATCCTCCCACATCGATGACCGCGCCTCCGGATCGATCTTCATCGTCCGGCCCAGCAGCAATTGAAATGCGATATCCGGCAACCGCAGCAGATGCGGCGTCAAGGCCGGCGGGACCGGCGTCGACGCGACCGGCTTGATGCCTTCGGCCTTCATGGCGGCCAGCCCTTCCGCCATCTGGTTTGCGAACAGCACGCGCCACGACCGCCGCGAAAGCTGCTCTCGCAACGGCAGGCCGGATAAGGCATTCAGCGCATTGTTGAGATTGAGCAGCAGCTTGCCCCATTGCACGCCGACGATGTCATCGGTCGGCTGCATCGCCAGGCTCGGGACCGAAAGTTGCGCCGCGGTGCCGACCTCGTCCCGCTCGATGACGATATCGCCGGAGGTCGCCCGATGAAACCGCCCCTGCCCCAGCGCAATGACATTGAACGGCACCATTCCGCCCAGCACGCGCCGGCCGACGAGGCGTTCGCGCAGCACCGCAACATTGCCGACGCCGTTTTGCAGGCTGACAATGACCGCGTCCGGTCGCGCGTGCCGTGCAATCAGATCGGCTATCTCGGCGGTATCCGTGCTTTTCACGGTCACCAGCACGGCACCGGCGTCCTGCAAGATCGAGGGGTCCTCCGAGAGCGAGAGTTGGTTCGCGGCGACCCGGCGGTCAAAGCCCTCGAAGCTCGTTACCTTCAGGCCGTTGCCTTTAATTTCTTCGATCATGCGCGGGCGCGCCAGCAGCGAAACGCGGCGGCCGGCATCGGCAAGAACGCCTCCGACAAAGCAGCCGATGCTGCCGGCGCCGGCCATACAGATGGGCGTGGTCGCGATCATGCTGGCATCCGAGGTCAGGGCGCTGTTCAGATCGGTAGCAGAGCGCGCGTCGTGTGCCTATCTGGTTGCGCGTTCGCCGGGCGCGCGCCTTGTAACCGTCATGCCGCAACGTTATGTTCGCGTTGTGGGCGGAGCGCGACAGGAGAGAACCATGGGTTTGCTCGATATCCTCAACGGCATGCAGAACGGCCCGCGAGGTCAAAGCGTTCCAGGCGATTCCGCCGGCCAGGGCGGCATGTCGCCGATGACCATGGCGATCCTTGCATTGCTTGCCTACAAGGCGGTAAAGCATATCGGCGGCGGCCCATCGGGCGGCAATCCGGCACCGACGCCGGCTCCGTCGCCTAACACGGTGAACGCCGGTTTGCCCGGCGGACTGGGCGGCGCATTTGGCGGTGGAGGACTCGGTGGCGGACTGGGCAATCTGCTCAAGGGCGGGCTTGGCGGCCTGCTGGCAGGCGGCGCCGCGGGAAGCGTGATCAGCGGCGGCCTCGGCGACCTGCTCAAGCAGTTCCAGGACAGCGGCCATGGCGACACCGCCAATTCATGGGTGAGCCCCGGCCCGAACAAGGAGATTTCACCGAACGATCTCGGGCGCGCGCTCGGCGCCGACCAGATCAATACGCTGTCGTCGCAAACCGGACTTTCGCGCGATGAACTGCTTGCCGGCCTCAGCCAGCATCTGCCCGACGTGATCAACCAACTGACCCCGCACGGGCGGCTGCCGCACGAGAACGAAGTGTCGATCTAGACTCTGCATTTTAAAAAAAGGACCATGGCCATGGGCGGAATTCTCTGGATCATCCTTGTCGGCTTCGTCGCCGGCATTATCGCGCGAATGCTCTCGCCAGGTCCGAACAATCCCAGCGGATTTATCCTGACCACCGTGCTCGGCATCGTCGGCGCCTTTGTGGCGACATGGATCGGCCAGGCGATCGGGCATTACGGCCCCGATCAGGGCGCGGGATTCATCATGGCGACGATCGGCGCGCTGGTGGTGCTGTTTATCTGGAACCGGTTGGTGCACCACGGTGTGATTTCGGATCCGGGCGGGCGGTAGACGTAAATGCGTAGGGTGGGTTAGGCGCGAAGCGCCGTAACCCGCGCTCAGACTCGCCATGGATTGGGCTGGCGGGTTACGCGCCTTTGGCGTTAACCCGCCTTACAACTCTTCAATTCACTAGATGCAGGCCGGCATCAATGCGGACCAGTTCGCCGGTCATGTTGCTTGAGGCGAAAGTAGCGAGGAAGCATACCACCGCTGCAACGTCTTCCGCTGTCGATGCGACCTTGAGTGGTACTTTGCCGACAACCATATCGCGCACCTGCTTGGCCCCCGCCTCGCCACGGCCCTTGGTGAACCACGGCGTATCGATATAGCCGGGACACACCGTGTTGACGCGGATCAACGGCGCCAATGCCCGCGCCAGCGACAACGTCATGGTATTCAGCGCGCCCTTGCTCGCGGCATAGGCAACCGATGAACCGACGCCGCTGATGCCTGCTACAGAGGAGACGTTTACCACCGCCGACGGCCGGCCGGATGCATTGGCGCCGGCTTCGAGCAACGATCGCGCCGCCCGGACCATCTGGAACGGTCCGATGGTGTTGACCCCGAACAACCGCTGAAAGTCTTCGGCCGACAGTCCGTCCAGATTGCCGTGCGCCATATGCTTGGTGGTGCCGGCATTGTTGATCAATGCGTCCAGGCGTCCCCACGGGGCTGCCGCCGCGACGATCTTCTTGCAGTCCTCGTCACGAGATACGTCGCCCTGGACGAGGGCAACCTCGGCGCCGGCGGTACGGCAGAGGTCGGCGGTCTGCTCCGCCTCCTTCTGGCTCGACGCATAATTGATGACGATGCGCGCGCCGCCCTTGGCAAGGCTCACCGCCGTCGCCGCACCTAGGCCCGATGCCGACCCCGTAATCGCAACACACATACCGTCCTTGAACATCTGCAGTCCTTTTCTTGATTATGCGTCTGGCATACCGCGATCTACCACATCGCCCGGTGAATTGGGAACAAGGTGCGTTTCTCGGTTACGCGAAATCGCGCCACGCTTTGCGCGGACCGTTGGCACGCATCCCGTATGACCGGGTGCCCTGCAAGCGGACATCGGCGCTTGTCATCGCCAGCGCTTTTCCCCATCATGGCGCTTAAGAAAAGGGGAACGCTGTGGAGAGTGAGAACATTGTTGCCGAGACCGCGGAGCGAATTCTCGCCGATCTCGCCGACGCCCAAACCATCAACAACGCCAAGGACGGCCGCTGGAAAACACCGCTGTGGCAGGCGCTGACCGAAGCCGGATTGCCGCTGTCATGGGTGCCCGAGGAACTTGGCGGCTCGGGTGCCGGTCTCGCGGAGGGCTTCAGCGTCCTCAGTTCGGCGGGACGTTTCGCGATAGCCGTACCGCTCGCCGAAACCATGCTGGCGGGGTGGCTGCTGGCGCGGGCGAGCATTGCATCGCCGGAAGGCGCGATGACGGTTGCGCCGGCAAGCCCGAAAGATCGCATCACGTTCGATCTGGACGGCACATTGTCGGGGCGCGCGCGCGGCATTCCATTTGCCAAGGCCGCCAAACATATCGCCGTTCTTGCGACCGGCACGCGCGGTGTTTCGATCGCGCTGGTTGAAGCCGCCGCATGCCGGATCGAGCAGGGCCTGAACCTTGCCAGCGACGCCAGCGACGTCGTGACCTTCAACAAGGTGGAGCCGATCGCCGTCAAGCCGGCGCCGAACGGTTTCGACCAGACATCGCTGATGCTGATGGGCGCGGTCGCGCGCAGCCTGCAGATCGCGGGTGCGCTGGAATCCATGCTCGACGTCAGCGTGCGCTACTCCAACGAACGCGTCGCCTTTGAGAAGAAAATCTCGAAATTCCAGGCCGTGCAGCACAACCTGGCGAAACTCGCGGGCGAAGCCGCTGCGGCCCTCGCAGCCGCAAGCTCCGCTGCGGACACCATCGCCAACAGCACGGCGTTCGACGACGCGGTGTTTCTGGAGGCCTCCGCGGCTAAAATCCGCTGCTCGGAGGCCGCCGAAAACGGCGCCGCGATCGCGCACCAGGTGCATGGCGCGATCGGTTTCACCATCGAGCATATTTTGCATCGCTATACCCTGCGCGCGCTGGCATGGCGCGACGATTTCGGCCATGAAAGCTGGTGGGCGGTGGAACTCGGAAAGATGGTTGCCGCGCGCGGCGCCGACGAGTTATGGCCGCTGGTGGCGTCGCGCTGAGATGAACGAGATTAGCCCACCTGGAAATCGAGATTTCAAATGACCGCAGCCCTTCGTTTCGATCCAATCCGCCTGCCGCCTGAATGCGAAGTGCTGCGCCAGGAAGTACGCGCCTTCCTCGCCGACGAGATCGCCGCGGGCACCTTCGATCCGCACAAGCCCAACCGGGAAGACACCGACGCGCCGGAATTTTCCCGACGCGTCGGCGAGCGCGGCTGGCTCGGCATGACCTGGCCGAAGAAATACGGCGGCCACGAGCGCAGCTTTCTGGAGCGCTATGTGGTCACCGAGGAAATGCGCGTGGCCAACGCGCCGACGCGGCGCTTCTTCGTCGCCGACCGGCAGAGCGGGCCGGTGCTTCTCAAATACGCACCCGAGCATATCAAGCTGGATATCCTGCCGCGGATCTGCCGCGGCGAGGTCTGTTTCTCGATCGGCATGAGCGAACCGAATTCCGGCTCCGATCTGTTCGCGGCCAAGACCAAGGCGACCAGGACCGATGGCGGCTGGCTGATCAACGGCACCAAGATCTGGACTTCGTCGGCACACATCGCCGATTACATGATCGCGATTTTCCGTACCTCGCCATCGACCAAGGAAAACCGCCGCCACGGCCTGACGCAGTTTCTGGTCGATATGAAAACCCGCGGCATTAAAGTCAATCCGATTGGCCAGATCACCGGCCAATTCGAATTCAACGAGGTGGTATTCACCGACGCTTTCATGCCCGACGATCACGTATTGGGCGAAATCGACGGCGCCTGGAAGCAGGCCACCAGCGAACTCGCCTATGAACGATCGGGGCCGGAACGATTCCTGGAAACCTATTACGTGCTGACGGAACTGGTTCGCGCGATCGGTCCGAAGCCGGATGCGCGCGCCGCGGAGGGGATCGGCAAGCTGGTGGCGCAGCTCCATACCATGCGGCGGATGTCGGTTTCGGTCGCCGGCATGCTGCAGGCCGGCAAGGAGCCGGTGGTGGAAGCCGCCATCGTCAAGGACATCGGCACGATCTGGGAGCAGCGATTGCCGCATCGGGTCCGCGAACTCGCCGCGTTCGTTGATGACAACGTTTCAAACCACGCGACACTCGACGAGCAACTGGCCTTCGCCACCAAGACCGCGCCAAAACTGACGATCCAGGGCGGCACCACCGAAGTGCTGCGCGGCATCATTGCACGCGGGCTTGGACTGCGCTGATTTGAAGGCGGGACGTTCCACGTCTCGCCGCGTCATGGCCGCGCCTGTCCCGGCCATCCACGTCCTGGGCGCCGAAAGACGTGGATGACCGGGAGACAAGCCCGGTCATGACGGAGTAGAGATTCGGAGGCACCCGGAGGACCATCATGAGCAAGTACAAGGACATCGGCGTCGAGACCCATGGGCATGTCGGGATCATCGAAATCCAGCGGCCGCCGCTTAATTTCTTCGACATCTCGCTGATCAACCAGATCGCGGATGCACTGGAAGACTTTGACCGCGACATCGAAATTCGTGCATCCGTGCTCGCGGCCCAAGGCAAGGCGTTTTGCGCCGGCGCCAATTTCAACGACCCGGCCCGCCAGGAAGCCGAGGCGCGCGAAAAATCCGATCCGGCGTCGAGCCTCGGCCAGATCAATCATCTCTACCTCCAGGCAGTGCGCATCTTCCGCAACAGGAAACCGATCGTCGCCGCGGTTCATGGCGCCGCCATCGGCGGCGGACTGGGCTTGGCGGTTTCAGCGGACTTTCGCGTCACCTGTCCCGAGGCGCGCTTCGCGGCCAATTTTACCAAGCTCGGATTTCATCCCGGCTTTGGATTGACCGCGACGCTTCCCGAATTGGTCGGAAAGAACAACGCCGAATTGATTTTCTACACCAGTCGCCGCGTCGGTGGCGAGGAGGCCACCCGAATGGGCCTTGCCAATGTCTGCGTGCCGCAGGATCAGGTGCGCGTCGAGGCAATGAAGCTCGCGGGCGAAATCGCCGAATGCTCGCCGCTGGGGCTGCTCTCGACCCGCGCCACCATGCGCGCCGGTCTTGCCGACCGCGTGATGGCAGCCACCAACTACGAACTCGCCGAACAGACACGGCTGCGCGCGACGGAAGATTTCAAGGAAGGCATCAAGGCGACCGAAGAACGGCGGGTGGCGAATTTCAAGGGACGGTGAAATCCGCCATCGCTTCGACACGTCTTCCCCGCAGGCGCCGGCGCATGCACCTATCTCGTCATATGCGGGCTTGACCCGCGTACCATCCATCTTTGCAAGGCGGGGACGGCGTCGGAATGCGCGACAACTACCGCGTTTTCGGCACCACCAGTGCGTCGACGATAGTGACGCCCTGGCCTTCGCAATGGACCAGCACCGGATTCAGTTCGATCTCTGAAATCCCGGCTTTGAAGCGTGCGGCAAGCTGCGAAATTTGCGAAATCAACTGCGATAGGGCCGCGATATCCGCTTTCAGCGCGCCCCGAAATCCATTGAGCAGCGGCGCCGCCTTGAGTTCGCCAAGCATGGCCGCGGCTTCCGCGGGACTGACCGGCGCCGGGCGATAGACCACGTCCTTGAACAATTCGGTGGTGACACCGCCGAGGCCGACCATGATCATCGAACCGAACGTGGCATCCAGCATGGTGCCGATTATGATCTCGACGCCCTTCTTCGCCATCGGACCAACCAGCACACCTTGAATGACCGCGTCCGGCCGATGCCGCCGCGCGCTATCCAGCAACGCCGTGTAAGCGGCCCACGCCTCGCCCTTGCTGGTGATATTGATGCGAACGCCGCCGACCTCGCTTTTGTGCGGGATGTCGCGGGACTGGATTTTCATCACCAGCGGAAATTCCGTTCGCGTGATCGCCTCGTCGAGCGCGGCCTTCTCCGTTACCAGCATTTCATCGGGCAGCGCGATGCCTGCATCGCGCAGCAGCGACTTGCTGTCGTGCTCCGACAGGGTTTTCGACGTCAGCCGCGCTGCCAGATCGAACGGCCTGGATGCCGTCTCGCTCACCGGCGGCGCCAGCTTGAATCTCGCATAGTCAGTGATCTTGCGCATCGCAACACCGACATGCGTCAGGCCCGACAGCACGACGACGCCGGACTCCGCCAGCGCGGTACGTGCGAAATTTGAAGGCAGCGTGTAGGAGTAGAACACGATCGGCTTGCGCTGCGCGTCGATCACCGGCTTCAGTTCGTCACGCTTGAACAGCAGCCGCATATCGCTTGACAGCGACAGCACCACCAGGATGGCGTCGATCTCGTCGGACGCATCGAGCAGATCGATGCTCTTCTGCAGGCCGCCGCTGTGCACGCCCTGCGCAGTGACGTCGATCGGGTTGCGCGCCGCGCCATAGGACGGCAGCAGCTTGCGGATTTCCGCCTGCATCGGCGCCGGCAGTTCCGGCACTTGCAGGCCTTGCATCGACACGGTGTCCGCCCCCCAGATGCCGGCGCCGCCGGAAACAGTGACGACGCCCACCCGGTCGCCTTTCGGCAATGGCGATGTGACCAACACCGCCGCGATGGTCACCGCCTCGTCCAGATCGTTGGAGACGATAAAACCGTATTTGGCGAACACCGCGTCGTAGGCCGCGGACCAGCCGGCCATGCTGGCGGTGTGCGAGGCGGCGGCGCGCTCGCCGGCGCCGGAGCGGCCGACCTTGGTGACGATCACGGGCTTGCCAAGATCCGCCGCGCGCCGGGCGGCAGCGAGAAACTTGTCGACGTCGCGGATGCCCTCGATGAACAACAGGATCACGTCGGTGGAAGAATCCTGCACCATGTAGTCGAGAAATTCCCCGGCGCCGAGATCGGCCTCATTGCCGGCGCTGACGCAGTAGCTGATCGCGACACCCAGCGCCTTGGCGCGGTGCTTGATCGCAAAGCCGATGCCGCCGCTCTGGGCGACGATGGCGGCCCGCCGCTTAGTCGCGACGAGGTCCACCGCACCCGGCTTGACGTCCACGGTGGGGCTGAAGGTCGCCGCGACGTGCTGGGCTTCGCTGTAGAAGCCCTCCGCATTAGGGCCGGAAATCCGCATGCCGCTTTTTTTGGCCAGCGCCACGATGGCGTCCTGCATCGCCGTGCTGTCGCCGCCCTCCTCGGCAAATCCCGACGAAATGATCACCGCGTTCTTGACGCCGACGGCGGCGCATTGCTCGAGCGCGCCTAATACCGCGCGCGCCGGGATGATGACGATGGCAAGGTCGATCGGCGCTCCGACATCCGATATCGAGGGATAGCATTTCAGCCCATCGAGTTCGCCGTAGTTCGGATTGATCGGATAAATCCGGCCGGGATACCGGTTCTTGCGCAGCATCGACAGCAGCCGGCCGGGAATCTTCTCGAGGTCGCGCGAGGCGCCGATCAGGGCAATGCTGGAGGGCGAGAAGAACGAATCGAGCGGATGCGTGGCAGGCCTGGTTGCGGCGGACATTCAGAGCGGTCCTGGTTTATCGTTATTGGTTCGAACGCCCGCGCGGCGCGCGGTCAACATTCACGACGTGAGCAGGAAGGTGACGCCGCCGAGGAAAAACGAGTCGCCGGCGACCGTATGGCCCTTGGCCCTGGCGGCATCGCCCACCTTGGCGACGTCGCCGACCCGAAACGTCAGAGCGCCCATGATCTCGCGGAAGCCTTTGACAAAGCTGAACGTGCAATTGGGCAGTACGATCTGGGTTTCGCCGCTGCTGCCTTTGACTGCGGGAATTCCGATGATTTGCCCCCAATGCGCGGCAAGCTCCTCCGGCTCGGGGCTTTCCATCTCCACGCTGACCAGCGCCTGCGTCACATCCTTGCGGATCGACTTTTGCCAGTCCGGGCCCGCCGGCGGGTAGGGTCCAAGCATATCGTCGCTGCCGCCGGTGTGATTGAACTCGATAAAGGCGGCGCGGCAATCGCGCGGATGCAACTGCACGCCGTGATACGGGGGATGGTCGATCACGTTGGCGGTGCGCACGCCCATCGCATTGGCGGCGCGCCCGCGTTCATCCGGATCGTCGCAGCAGAAAATCGCCATGTAGCCGCCGCGCCCCAGGGTCTTGTCCATGAAGCGTCCCGCCGCGGTGCCGGGCTGCAACGGTGCCACCACTTCCAGCAGGATCGTGTCGACCGGCAGCAGTGCGTTCTCCAGCCCGTACTTAGCCACATTGCCGTCGCGATAGCAGACGTTGAGGCCCATGATTGAGCTAATGTCCGAGATTACCGGCGCAAGCTGCGGCGCCACCAGGCAGATTTGCCGCAGCCGTAGATAGGGCGCCACCTCAATGACCCACGAAGGCAGGCTTGCGCTTCTCCACAAAGGCCTTTGCAGCTTCCTTGTGATCGGCAGTGTCGCCGGAGCGCGAGTGATGCATCGCTTCCGCATCGAAGCACGCTTCCAGCGACAGGCGTTCGGCGTTGTTGATGTTGGTCTTGATATAGCCCAGCGTTACCGTCGGACCCCGCGCCAGCGACATCGCAAGTTCCTGCGCCGCCGCCTCGACTTCCGCATCGGGAACCACTTTGGTGACGATTCCGAGCGCCAGCGCTTCCTGCGCGGTCAGCACCGGCGACATCAGATAGAGCTCGCGCGCCTTGGCGCTGCCGAGCAGATGGGTCAGAAAATAGGTGCCGCCGTAGTCGCCGGACAGTCCGACTTTTGCGAACGCGGTGGTGATCTTGGCGGACGCGCTGGCAACGCGGAGGTCGCAGGCCAGCGCGATCGAAAGGCCCGCGCCCGCCGCGGCGCCGTCGACCTGTGCCACCACCGGCTTCGGCATCTCGTGCAGGATGCGGGAGACTTCCATGCCGCGCCGCAGGTTCGCTTTCTTGGCCTCGAACGGCAGCGGCGCGCGTCCCTCCGCCATCGATTTCACGTCGCCGCCGACGCAGAACGTGCCGCCGGCGCCCTTGAGCAGAACCGCGCGCACCTCATGATCCTCCGCCGCGCGCCGTGCCGCTTCGACCAGACCGCGTGTCATCTCCGGATTGAGTGCGTTGCGCCGATCCGGTCGGTTCATGGTGATGGTAAGCAGGCCGTTGTCGAGGGATTGCAGGACCATGTCGTTCATCGGGATGTTGCCTTTTGTTTTCGTCGTTTTGCCGAAGCCGTCATTGCAGGGAACCTTTGCGACGAAGCGTCACTTCTTCACCAGCGGGCAGCGCGACAGTTCCAGCGACTGGAAGGCTTCGTTGCCGGGCACGGTGGCAACCAGCCTGTAATCGTCCCAGCGCGCCTTGGATTCCGAGGGCTTCTTGACCTCGAACAGATACATGTCGTGCACCATGCGGCCGTCCTCGCGAATCCTGCCGTTGTTGGCGAAGAAATCGTTGATCGGCGTGTCCTTCATGATCTTCATCACGGCGGCGGAATCGGTGGTGCCGGCGGCTTTCACGGCCCTGAGGTAATGCGTGACGGACGAGTAGACCCCGGCCTGCGCCGACGTCGGCACGCGCTTGACCCGCTCCATGAAGCGCTTGGAGAAGGCGCGGGTGTCGTCATTGAGATCCCAGTAGAACGCCTCGGCCAGCAGCAGGCCCTGCGCGGTCTCAAGCCCGACGCTGTCGATATCGGTCACGAACGCCAATAGCGGCGACAGTTTCTGGCCGCTTTTGGTCAGTCCGAATTCGGACGCCTGCTTGATGGCGTTGATGGTGTCACCGCCGGCATTGGCGAGACCGACCACTTTGGCTTTAGAGCCTTGCGCCTGCAGCAGGAAGGACGAAAAATCGGACGTGTTCAATGGATGCTTGACGCTGCCCAGCACCTTGCCGCCGGCCTTCAGCACGACGTTGGTGGTGTCCTTTTCCAGGTCCTGTCCGAACGCATAGTCGGCGGTCAGGAAGAACCAGGTGTCGAGCCCGGCCTTGACCGCCGCGTAACCGGTCGTATTCGCCTGCGCGAACGTGTCGAACACATAATGCACGGTGTAGGGTCCGCAGGCCTCGTTGGTGAGGCGGATCGATCCCGGGCCGCTGAACATGATGATCTTGTTGCGCGCTTTGGCGATCTCGCCGGCGGCCAGCGCGGTGGCGGAGGCCGCGACGTCGACAATGGCCTCGACGCCCTGATTGTCGAGCATGTCGCGGGCGATATTGGCGGAAAGATCGGCCTTGTTGAGATGGTCCGCCGCGATGATCTCGATTTTGCGGCCCAGCACCTCGCCGCCGAAATCCTCCGCCGCCATCTTCGCCGCGGTCTCGCTGCCCGGTCCGGTAATGTCGGCGTACAGTCCGGACATGTCGAGAATGGCGCCGAGTTTTAATGCAGGTTTGGTTTGCGCCATTGCCGCCGTGGCCGCGACGACCATCACCGACGCCAGTAATCCAGACGCAATTCGCTTCATCGCACCCTCCCGTCCATGCCGCATCGTTGTCGCGCGGCGTTTTCTTATGTGACGGCGATCATGCCGCAACCGCCATCCAGCGGCAAGCCGACGGTTATTTCCGCAAAACGGAATGCGCAGGGCTACGATTGCGTCATAGTCATGCGCCGGAATCCAGGGCAAGTCACGGTGCTGGATTCAAGGCATCCAAGAGGGCGCATTCCGGAATGGCGGAATCGAAGAACATCGATGGCCGGGCCGCGACCGTTTTGCTTTGCGTGATCGCATTCGCCGCCGCAAACGCGAACCTTGCATTCGCGTCAGCCTGCAACTTCGAGGCGCAAGGCGAAGGCCGTGTCGCGGCGGTCATCGATGCCCGCAGCTTTCGCATGGAGGATGGCCGCGAGGTGCATCTGGCCGGCATCGAAACCGCAGACGCCGCGGGCAAAGCCGACGGCACCCCGGCGCTGTCGGCGCTGGTTGCCGGTCGCGGCGTGGTGTTGCGCGGCGAGACCGATGCTCCGGACCGCTACGGCCGGCAGCCCGCTTTCGTGTTTGCCGATGCCGGCGGCGCATCGGTGCAGGGCCTGCTGCTGGCGCAGGGCGAGGCGCTGGTGTCGGGCACCGTCGCCGACATGGCGTGCGCCGCGGAACTGGCCGCGGCCGAAACCGCCGCGCGGCGGGCTAAACGCGGCGTTTGGGCCGACACGGAGGTCATAAAAAACGCAGAAAGCCCCGGCGATATCCTGACCAGGATCGGGCGGTTTACCGTGGTCGAAGGCAAGGTTCTGTCGGTGAGGCAGGCCGGGGCGACGTCCTACATCAATTTTGGCAGGCGCTGGACACAGGACTTTGCTGTAACTATTTCAAGGCGCGTGATGCCGACCTTCGAGGCTGTGGGAATAAGTCTTAAAGCCTTGGAAAACAAAAGAATTCGTGTTCGCGGCTGGGTCGAGTCGCGTGGCGGGCCGCGGATTGATGCGCGCACGCCGGGGCAAATTGAATTGGCCGGCGAGAATTAGGGCGGCTGGGCAGAGGCAGATGACGACCGCAAAACGGTGTTTGCGACGGCGCCAGACCTGGATCAGCCGCCGTGGTTTGGCTGTGTCGGTCGTGCTGTGCGCAACCGCGACGCTTGCCGGCTGCGGCGATATCAACCGGTTCCAGACGTCGTCTCCGGCCGCGCCTCCTGCGGCCAAGCCGGCGCGGACGGTGGCGCAGACGCCCGCCGCCGAGCGCGAGCATGAGCGGATCCTGTCCTCTTACGGCGGCGCGTATGACGACCCCAGGCTGGAAGCGCTGATCACCAAGACCGTCGACCGGCTGGTGGCGGCGTCCGACCGTCCCGACCTCGCCTACAGGGTGACGATCCTCAATTCAGGCGCGGTGAACGCATTCGCGCTTCCGACCGGGCAGCTTTATGTGACGCGGGGGCTGGTGGCGCTGGCGAGCGATACCTCGGAATTGTCCTCGGTGCTGAGCCACGAGATGGCGCATGTGCTCGCAAAACACGCCTCGATCCGCGAGGACCAGGCGCGGCAGGCCGCCATCGTCACGCGCGTCGTCACGGATATGGGCAACGATCCCGATCTCACCGCGCTGGCGCTGGCAAAATCCAAGCTGACTATGGCGAGCTTTTCGCGCGCCCAGGAATTCGAAGCCGACGGCATCGGCGTCGGCATTTCGGCCCGCGCGCGTTTCGATCCCTACGGCGCCTCGCGCTTCCTGACCGCGATGGAACGCAACGCCGCGATGAAGGCCGGCAAGACCTCACTTGATCCACGCTCGCAGGACTTTCTGTCATCGCATCCGGCAACGCCGGAGCGGGTGCAGAACGCGCAGGCCAATGCGCGGCAATACAGCGCGCCGCAGAGCGGCGAGCAGGACCGCGAAACCTACCTGAATGCGATCGACAACATCGTCTACGGCGAAGACCCCAGCGAGGGCTTCGTGCGCGGCCGCCGCTTCCTGCATCCGAAGCTCGGCTTCACCTTCCAGGCCCCGGAGGCCTTCACGCTGGACAACACCGCGCAGGCGGTGATCGGCGTGCGCGACGGCGGCAGCCAGGCGATGCGCTTCGACGTGGTCCGGGTGCCGGCCGAGCAGACGCTGGGCGACTATCTCAATTCGGGCTGGATGGAGAATGTCGACAAGGCCTCGACCGAGGACATCACCGTCAACGGCTTTCCGGCCGCGACCGCGGTGGCGCGCGGCGACCAGTGGCAATTCCGCGTCTACGCGCTGCGCTTCGGCAGCGACGTCTACCGTTTCATCTTCGCGGCCAAGCAGAAGACCACCGAGAGCGACCGCAACGCCCGCGAAACCATCGCCTCGTTCCGCCGCCTGACGCTGGAGGAAATCCAGGCCGCCCGCCCGCTGCGCATCAAGGTGATCACCGTGCAGCCCGGCGACACCGTGGAGTCGCTGTCGCACCGGATGATGGGCATCGACCGGCCGGCCGAACGGTTCCGGGTGCTCAACGGGCTGGACGCGCACGGGCAAGTGAAGGCGCGAGACCGGGTCAAGATCGTGGTGGACTGAACCGAAATTACGTCTCGGACTTGGCCCGTTTAGCGCGGCAAATCTGAATTTAAATCAACGGTTTAATCTTTGCACTCCGAAATGTGGCGGCAGCACTTAGCGCAAAATGCCGAGTCTTGCGGCAAACTTCAGGCACGTTGCGGCGAACTGAAGGCAGCCGCGCCGCCCCGCACGCGGCCAAGGCAAAAAAGCGCATGACCTCAAGCGCTTGAGCCGCATGGCGACCCCGCCTCACGTCGCGCACAAAATCCTGTGCCCCGACAAGCACTTATGCGGCATTCGCCGCGGCGCAGGGCGCCCAGCGCCGCACCGGCGGCGTCAAATCGAACACGACATCAATAGCTTAAGCCCGCGCCGCCATAATTTCGCCAAGTCGACCATGACCTGCGCCGACGAGTCTTGCGGCAAACTGGCGGCAAAGCCGATCGCGCAAATTTCTTGCGGCAAAGTCGTGGCGAAGGTGTGGCAGGGCGTGGGGGCGGCGAAAAACACGACTGCCATGGATGGGCCGCGGAGTTGTCATGCGGCCGAAAAGTCTGTCGCCGAAGGAAATAGGCATTTAGCCTACCGCGCTGGTGTTGATCGATTCGATTGTCGAGAAGAGACGCGTGGCCAGTTCGTCACCGAAGAGCTCATCCGGCCCCGTTGGAGCGACGTCGGTGAATCCACCATCCGCCCATCCAGCCCAAACACCCCACGGTAGACCTCCGCCTCGCCTCCCGGCACGGCTTGCGGCGCGATTTCCGCCGCCGCGCGCAGCGCGCCGTGCAGCGAGGTCTCGTCCAGCGCCTCGATGATCAGGAGCCCGGTAAAGAACCCCTCCTGCTGCCGCATGCCCTTTTCCACCGTCGGCACCTGGGTCCGCGCCGCGTCGGTGACCCCGACCTGCACCGCGGCAATCCCGTCCAGCGCGACCAAGGCGTCGGCCAGCGCTTGCGGCGCGTCGGGGAGCTGTTCGAGCCGCAACGCTGCGATGGTGGCGGCCTCGCCGCGGCCGGCGCGGGCGGCCATGACACCGCCGCCGCGGATGAAGTTGCCGAGCTGCGGCATGATGCGCTGCGACCAGGGCGTCGGCGCGTTGAGGCGCGCCAGGTAGGCTTCGCCGTCGAGCACCTCGGGGGATTCCAGCTCGTAGAGGATGAAGAAGCGATTGGTGCCGGCGCGCGCGGCGCCGAACACACGGACGGCGAGGAAGCCCCTGGTGGTCACGCGTTCGGTGGTGTGCTCGCGCGTCAGCCAGTGCCGGTAGTCGGTCAGCGCCGCCGGTTCGACGTCGCTCCAGATCGCCAGGAAACCCGCGCCGCGCATCTCGCTTCTCCTCTGCAAACATTTCCGTCATGGCCGGGCGTCATCCCGGCCATCCACGTCTTTATCCTGCTTCCGCGCCTTGAAGACGTGGATCCGGGACAGGCCCTGCTGCATTCACGCATCTCGTCATACGCGGGCTTGACCCGCGTATGATCCAGTAGGGTCAAGCCCGGCCATGACGACCTCCCCGTGTCCCGGGCGCGATGCGGCATTCTTCATGCCGCTTCGCAGAACCGGGACCCCGGCTCTGCAGCGCACCGCTCCGCAAGGGCTACGCGCTGCGCTGCGTCCGGGGAACGCGTGCCGGGCATGACCAACCTGATGGCGGTGGTTGCGGCCTCCATGAATCGGCTCAGGCCTTGCCGCCAGGCCGCAGGCCGTGCAGCGCCGCCGGAACCTGATCCGGCAGCCTGCCCAGCCGCTGCACGGCCGCCAGCATGGCGGCGATGTATCCGTAAGGTCCGAGGCCGCAGATCACGGCGGTGGAAGCGCTCGAGGTGATCGAATGCCGGTGCAGGTCGTCGCGCGCGTGGATGTTGGAAATATGGACCTCGATCTTCGGCCCTTCGAAGATCTTCAGCGCGTCGATCAGCGCGATCGACGTGAACGAATAGGCCGCGGGGTTCATGATGATGGCGTCGGCCGTGCCGTGCGCCGACTGGATCAGGTTGACCAGTTCGCCTTCCAGGTTGGACTGGTGGAAGGACATCGAGACGCCGAGCAGCCTGGCCGCCGCCCGGCAGCTCGCCTCGATTTGTGCAAGCGTGGTCGAGCCGTAGATATGCGGTTCGCGGATGCCGAGGAAATTCAGGTTCGGCCCGTTCAGGATCATGATGCTGGCGGCCATGCTGGCTCCCTCTTATAGCGATGCAGCTCCACAAACGCCGTCCCCGTCTTCGCGGCGACGACGGATTGTTTTCGCCGTGCGCGCGCGGTTGGCTTGAACTCGTCACGCGCTAGCCCCCGAACCACTTCGCCGGAACCGTCACCAGCCCGGGAAAAATCACCATCAGGAACAGCACGACCAGTTGCGCGATCATGAACGGCCAGACGCCCTTGATGATCTGCTCCATGCTGATGCCGGTGACCCCGCAGACGACGTTGAGCACCACCCCCACCGGCGGCGTGATCAGGCCGATCGCGTTGTTGATGATGAACAGCACGCCGAAATACACCGGATCGATGCCCGCGGTCTTGACGATCGGCATCAGGATCGGGGTCAGGATCAGGATCGTCGGCGTCATGTCGAGCGCGGTGCCGACGATGACGACGATGATCATGATCGCGACCATCAGCAGCGTGCTGCTGCCCATGAACGGTTTCAGCAAGGTGACGATCTGGGCCGATATCTCGGATACCGTGATCAGCCAGGACGACACCAGCGCCGCCGCCACCAGGAACATCACGATGCTGGTGGTCAGCGCGGCGGAGACGAAAACCTCATATAGCTGCGAGAACTTCAGTTCGCGATAGACGCAGGTCGCCACCAACAGCGAATAGACCGCGACCACCACCGCGGCTTCGGTCGGCGTGAAGATGCCGAAGCGCAGGCCTGCGACGATGATGACCGGCAGCATCAGCGCCCAGAACCCGTCGATCACCGCCCTGGCCATTTCGGCCAAGGACGCCCGCGGCGGCGGCACCAGGTTTTCCTTGCGCACCACCCACCACCAGGACACGCACAGGCCGGCGCCGAGCATCAGGCCCGGAACGATGCCGGCGAGGAACAGTTTCGAGATCGAGACCCCCGCGGCCACGCCGAAGATGACAAAACCGATGCTGGGCGGGATCACCGGCGCGATGATGCCGCCGGCGGCGACGAGGCCCGCCGCATGGGATTTGTCGTGGCCGGCGGCCACCATCATCGGCACCAGCAGCGCCGCCAGCGCGGCGGCATCGGCGGCGGCCGAGCCGGACAGCGAGGCCAGGATGCAGGACGCCAGGATGGTGACGTAGCCGAGCCCGCCGCGAAGATGACCGACGGCGACCAGGGCGACGTTGACGATGCGTTTCGCCAGGCCGCCCTTGTTCATCAGCTCGCCGGCCAGCATGAAGAACGGGATCGCCATCAGCGGAAAACTGTCGGCGCCGTTGATGACGTTCTGCGCCACGATCTGGGCATCGAACATTCCGATGGCGCCCATCAGCGCCACGCCGCAGATGATCAGCGCGAACGCGATCGGCATGCCCAGCGCCATGGCGCCGAGCAGCGAGAAGGTGAACACCGCGATCGTCATCCGTGCTCCTCGGATTCGCGGACCGCGACCATGTCGGCCTCGCTGGCCTGCCCGGAGACGACGCGGAACAGGTCGTAGAGCAGCAGGATGCCGGCCGAGACGCCGAACACGACGCCGGCGAAATAGAAGATGCCCAGCGACAGGCCGGTCGCCGGCGCGCGGTCGTCGATGTTGATGAGGGTCTGGCGCCAGCTCCCGGTCAGCAGCAGCCAGTCCGCCCACAGCATCAGGCCATAATTGATGATGAAACAGATCCGCTTGCCGCCGGCCGGCAGCATCCGCACCAGCGTGTCGACGCCGAGATGCGTGTGCTCGCGCACCGCGACGACGGCGCCGAGAAAGGTCAGCCACACCAGGAGCCAGCGCGACAGCTCCTCCGAAATCGTGATGCCGGAATTGAAGCCGTAACGCAGCACGACATTGCCGAACACCAGCACCACCATCACGGCAAGGCACAGCGCGATCACGGCTTTAAGGAAGGCGCAGTACAGGTCGAAGATGCGTTCCATGGGCGGGCCGGAGGTTCGTGGTTGCTCACTTCTCCCCGCAAGCGGGAAGGGTGACGCCTCACTTCACGTCCTTGCGGATGCGCTCGAGCTCGGCGTTGAAGATCTTCACGGTCTCCGGACGCAGGCTCGCGGAAATCCTGTCGACCACCGGCTGCGCCGCCTTGCGCATGCGCTCGAGTTCTTCCGGCGCGACCGCGTTGTACTGCATTCCTTTGGCCTGCAGTTCGGAAAGCGCCTTTTCGGTCTGCAGCCGGGTCTGCTCGCTCTGATAGTCGCGGCTCTCGTCATAGGCTTCCCGCATCATCTTCTGCTCGGCCGGCGCAAGCCTGTCCCAGAAGATCTTGCTGACCAGGATGATGTTCTGCGTGTAGGTGTGGTTGGTGGCCGAGACGTATTTCTGCACTTCATAGAACTTGTTGGACAGGATCACTGTGTAGGGATTTTCCTGGCCGTCGACCGTGCGCGTCTCCAGCGCCGAATACAGTTCGCCGAACGCCATCGGCACCGGATTGGCCTTGAAGGCGCCAAAGGACTCCAGATAGACCGGGTTCGGAATCACGCGCAGCTTGAGGCCGCTGAAATCCTCGAGTTTCGCAATCGGATGCCTGCTGTTGGTGACGTTGCGAAAGCCGAGCCCCCAATAGCCGAGCCCGATCAAGCCGCGCTGCGGCAGGGCATCGATCATGGTCCTGCCGAAGGCGCCACGGGCGAGCGCCTGGGCCTGATCGGTGGTGCCGACGATGAACGGAAAATCCAGCAGGCCGAATTCCGGCATCACGGTCGCCAGCGAGGTAGTGGAGGCCGACAGCATCTCCTGGGTGCCGCCGCGCAGCGCCGACTGCTGCTGCAATTCGTTGCCGAGCTGCGAGGAGGCGAACTCGCGAACCTTCAGCTTGCCGCCGCTCTTGGCGAGAGGATCTCCGCGAATTTCTGCACGCCGAAGGAGACCGGATGATCGGTGTTGTTGAGATGCCCCCACCGGATCGTGCGCTCCTCCTGCGCCGAGGCGGGGGAACCAGACAGCGCCCCGGCGAGCAGCGCGGCGGACAGAATTCTGGACAGCCTCATCACGTCCTCCCCGAAACAACCGGTGCCGTCGGCGGCTGGTCGCCGCTTGCGATCTTTTTTGCTGAAAACCATATTATGAAATCATTGTCATATGATAATCAATGAAATATATGATATATTCGTATCTGCCTGATGCCGCGCCGGCGTGCCGCAGGCGCGGCGTTTGCCGCGCTGTCGGCATCTGATCGCCGGACAACCATCCAACCTGGACCAGGACTTTGACATTTCTCGACCCATCGCAGCCGTCCCTGTCCGCCGGCGACAGCGGCTACCAGCGCATCCGCTCCGACATCATCTTCGGCGTGCTGACCCCCTCCGGGCGCCTCAGGCTGGAATCGATGAAGGAAGACTACGGGCTGAGCGTCTCGACGTTGCGCGAGATCCTCAATCGCCTGGCCTCGGAGGGCTTTGTCGTCGCCGAAGGCCAGCGCGGTTTCGAGGTCGCCCCGGTTTCGATCCAGAACCTGCGCGAACTCGCGCAGCTTCGAATCCTGCTCGAACATCACGCCATGACCGAGTCCTTCCGCGCCGGCGACGTCGAATGGGAAGGACGCGTGGTGTCGGCCCACCACAAGCTCGCCGCCACCGAGCGTGCCATCCTCACCGCCGGCGACGACCCCGAACTGCGCAAGCGCTACGACGGCGAATTCCATCAGGCCCTGATCTCGAACTGCGGCTCGCGCGAGCTGATGCAGACCCATGCGGTCGTGTTCGACAAATACTTCCGCTACGCCTTGCAATATCGCGGCAGCGCCACGGTGGAACAGCACCGCGCGCTCAAGGAGTGCGCGCTGAAGCGGGATGCGGAGGGGGCAAAGGAGATTTTGACCGAGCACATCGACGGGTGCGTGGCGCATGCGACGGGGGTGGGAAGGCTGAGGTAGGGCAAGACGAACAAAAGCCCGGCCTTTCGGGCCGGGCTTTGGTCGTCTCGCGTTCCGTGAGCGCCGTTACGCCGCCTCGTCCGCCGCCACCGCATCATCACCCTCGGCGTCGGCTTCCGTATCGCCCTCGCCTTCCGCGCCGGCCTCGGTCTCGCTCTTCGCCCCGCGCCGCGGGCTCTTGGCGAGCTGGCCTTCGATCTCCTTGACCGCCTCGGTTTCGGTGACGTGCTGCACCACCGCGATCTCGCGCGACAACCGGTCCAGCGCCGCTTCATAGAGCTGGCGTTCGCTGTAGGACTGTTCGGGCTGCGAGTCGCTTCGATAGAGGTCGCGCACCACTTCGGCGATGGCGACGATGTCGCCGGAATTGATCTTGGCTTCGTATTCCTGGGCGCGGCGCGACCACATCGTGCGCTTGATGCGGGCGCGGCCTTTCAGGGTTTCCAGCGCGCGCTTGACCAGCGCCGGCTCCGACAGCTTGCGCATGCCGACATTGGCGACCTTGGCGGTCGGCACCCGCAGCGTCATCTTGTCTTTCATGAAATTGATCACGAACAGCTCGAGCTTGGCGCCCGCGATCTCCTGCTCCTCGATGGCCAGGATCTGGCCGACGCCATGGGCGGGATAGACCACGAATTCGTTGGTCTTGAAGCCCTGGCGCTGGGTCAGCACCTTCTTCGGTTCCTCGACCCTGGCCGCGACAGCCACCGGCTTGACCGCCGGCCTGGCGGCGGCAACTTTGCCTGCCGCTGGTCTGGCCGCAGCCTTCGGTGCGGCAGTCTTGAGTGCGGCGGTCTTGAGTGCGGCGGTCTTGAGTGCGGCGGTCTTGAGTGCGGCGGTCTTGGGAGAGGCGCTCTTAAGAGGGGTCCTGGGAGCGGGCTTGGAAGCAGTGGCCTTCGAACCGGCCGCTTTCACGGAAGTCGTTGCAGTCTTGCTGGGCATTGCGCTTCTTTTGTTTTTTGAGGACTTGGCAGCCGTGGCCTTGGTGGCTGTCCGGGTGTTCTTAAGAGAAGCCCGGGCACGGACTTTGGTTGCACCGCGGCTGGCCGCAGCGGCTTTTTTGGTACCCCTGGAACTTTTTTTACGCGTTTTCTGTGACACGGCCTGCGCGCGGAAACGCCGCGCCCCTGTTCGATGTTTCACGGGAACCCTTGGGGCCAAATAACGGGCAACAGGATCCGAGCTAACCTTATGTGCTCATAATAGCACATTTGCCGCAAAAATCAAAGATTCATGGCCGATTCCGGCCCCGGCAGGGCCGATAACCGGGCAAAACAGCGATTAGGGTTAAGTCGTGCGGTCGATCCACGGGCGGCAGATACCGCGGCGGTCAGTCTCCGGTGCCCGGAGCGGGAGAAAAATATTTCTCGAACTTTCCCTCCATGCCCTCGAAATCCTTGGCGTCGGGCGGGGATTCCTTTTTTTGCGTGATGTTGGGCCAGCTCTTGGCATATTCCGTGTTCACCTCGAGCCATTTCTCCAGTCCCGGCTCGGTATCGGGCTTGATCGCATCGGCCGGGCATTCGGGTTCGCACACGCCGCAGTCGATGCATTCGTCCGGATGGATGACCAGCATGTTGTCGCCCTCGTAAAAGCAGTCCACGGGGCAGACCTCGACGCAATCGGTGTATTTGCACTTGATGCAGGCTTCAGTGACGACGTAAGTCATCCAGGGCTCCGAAACGGTCAATTCGAAGGGTTGCGTAGCGCAGGAACTGCGTTGCCGCAAGCACGGCACACGCACAAGCGTTAAGCGAACCAGACCTTCGCCGGAACGCTCAATTCAGGTAGTCATTCCGGCCGCGCCTGCAAATCGGCATACAGCACCCGCGCCGCGGCGGCGTCGCCGCGCCGCTCGGCAAATCCGACCACCTTGAGAATGCGCACCGTGCGATCGAGGCCGATAGTGAGGACGTCGCCGGCCTTCACGGCATGGCCAGGCGAGGTCTCGCGCGACCCGTTGACACGGACACGGCCGGCCTCGACCAGCGCCGCCGCGCTGCTGCGGGCTTTGACCACCCGCGCATGCCACAACCATTTGTCGAGGCGCTGGCGCTCCAAGCAGACGCTCCTCGAACCCGGACCCTCGTCACCTCTTCCCGCAGGGGAGAGGTGAGAACGCGCCGCCTGTTCCGCCCGGCGCCATCGCTAATCCTTGCGGCCGGCGGTGAGCTGCTCCTTGAGCGCCGCCAGCTTGGCGAAAGGCGAATTGGGGTCGGCCGGCCGTTCGCGTTCGCGCGGCGGCGCGCTGCTCGCATACTGCCGGTGCGACGGTCCGCCGCCGGAACGGCCTTCACGATCGCCTTTCGGCTTGCCGAACTTGCTGCTCTTGTCCCTTTCCCTGCCCTTGCCCTGGAAGCGCTCGCGCGGCGGCGGGCGGCCTTTGTTCTCGGGCGGCTCACGAGCCTGCGCGCCTTCGGCGACGACCGCCGGCGCGCCGGATTCGACCGCATCGGTGCGGGATTTACGGAACTCGCTGTTGCGCTCGCGCCGCGATCCTTTATTTGCGCGTCCATGCCGTTCGCGCTGGGCACCCGGCTCGGCCCCGGCCGGCTGGGCAGCCTCCTGCGCCGGGGCTTGCGGGCGATCGGGCCGGCGAGGGCGGTTGCGATCGTGACGCGGCCGGCGTTCTTCCGATCGGCCGCCGGGGCGCCATACCTCGACCAGTTCGGGAACCGCAACAACCGCAGGCGCGGCATCGATTCCAGAGGCCGCTTCCGCCGGCACATCTGCAGCGGCGCCGGCCGCTGCGGTTGCCGGTTCGGCCGCGCCGGACGCCGACCCGCTTGCATCAGGCGCCGTCGGCAATTCGGCTTCCGGCAACGCGGCCCCCGATTCATCCAGGATCTGGGGCGCCTCGCCGGGCGCTGCCGACGTCTCCGCGCTCCCGGTCGCAGCCGGCGGGTCCGCGGCCACGGCTTCAGCGGTCGCGCCGGACTCGTCGAGTACTTGCAGCGCGGCGCCTGCTTCCACAGCCGGGTCGGCGAGCGCCGTTTCCGCGCCGGCTTCCGCCGCGACGGCTTCCACGGCCGCAGCTTCGGCAAGTGCAGTTTCGGCAAGTCCAGTTTCGCCAAGTGCAGCTTCGGCAGGTGCAGCTTCGACTGCCGCAGCCTGCGCAGGTGCGGCTTTCACCGCGGCCGGCGCCGGCGGCAGCGGCGGCCGCTTCTCCATCCGGTAACCCAGCGCGCGCAGGATCGATGCGAAATCCTCGCCGGCCGAACCGGTCAGCGACGTCATCGCCTGCGTGATCACAAAACCGCGGCCGTCGAACGCTCCGGCGGGCTTTTCGCCGAGCGCGCCCGGCCGCCACGACAGCGCCGGACGAATGAGGTCGGCCAGACGCTCCAGGATATCGACGCGCACCGCGCGTTCGCCGCATTGCTTGTAGCCCAGGATACGATAGGCATCGCGATCGAGCTGCTTGTCGACCGGAAACGAGGTGCGGCCGCTGCCGGCCAGATGCTGCGCGCCGGACAGCGCAGAAGTGTCGACACCGTCCTGCTTCTCCGACCACAGCAGCGAGGCCAGCGCGCGCGCCGCAGGCTTGAGCAGCGCCGGAACATAGATGTGATAGGCGCCGAACCGCACGCCGTATTTGCGTAAAGACGCGCGCGACGGCTGGTCGAGGTCCTTCATCTCGGCCGCGATCCTGGCGCGCTCCAGCACGCCCAGCGCTTCGATCAGCTGGAACGCGATGCCGCGGGCGATGCCGGTGATATCCTCGGCCTTGTTGAGGTCGAACAGCGGGCCCAGCAGTTTCTCGATGTGGGTCTTGAGCCAGAGGTCGAGCCGCGCCTGCACCGCTTCGCGCGGCGCGCCGGTCAGCCGATCGTCGGAAATGATGCGGATGCGCGGATGCAGCACGTTGTCGGTCGCAACCAGCCTGGCGACGGCGTCGCCGGTCCAGCGGATGGTGCCGTCCGATGCCAGCACGAACGCATCGTCTTTCGCCGCCGACAGCTTCTCGGCGCGGGCGTCGATCTCGCCGGCCAGCGCTTTCTGCGCCGTCGCCTGCAAGGCCTTGGCGTCGGAACCGGCCTCGGCCGCATCAGGCGCAAAGGTGAATCCGTCGAGGCGGCCGATCACATGGCCCTCTACGATCACTTCGCCGGTCTTGCCGATTTCCGTATTCAACATCGTGTTTTCCCGCAGGCGGCGCATCAATACACTGGTCCGGCGATCAACGAAACGCTCCGTGAGCCGTTCGTGCAGTGCATCGGACAATTTATTTTCGACGTCGCGCGAAATGCCCTGCCAATGTTCGGGATCGGCCAGCCAGTCCGGCCGGTTCGCCACGAAGGTCCAGGTGCGGATCTGCGCGATCCGGTGCGACAGGGTGTCGATGTCGCCGTCGGTGCGGTCGGCCTGGTCGATCTGCGCCGCAAACCAGGCATCCGGGATCCTGCCCTTGCGCATCAGAAAGCCGAACAGCGTGGTCACCAGTTCGGCGTGCGCGGCCGGCGACAGCTTGCGATAATCCGGGATCTGGCAGGCATCCCACAGCCGCTCGACGGCGGCGGCGCCCTGCGCCATGTCGCGAACGTCGCCATCGCGGGCGGCGTGATCGAGCACGCGCAGGTCCTCCGCGACCGGCGCACGGGTCAGCGCCTCGTGCGACGGGTTAAGCGCCAGCGATACCTGCAGGGCGCCGAGCGAGGAAAAATCCAGCTTCGAATTGCGCCATTGCAGCACTTTGACGCTGTCGAAAGTGTGGTTCTGCAGCGCGTTGACCAATTCCGGCTCGAACGGCGCGCAGCGCCCGGTGGTCCCGAACGTGCCGTCGCGGGTAGCGCGGCCGGCGCGGCCGGCGATCTGCGCGAATTCCGATGGATTGAGGCGGCGGAATTGATAGCCGTCATATTTGCGGTCGGAGGCAAAGGCGACGTGGTCGACGTCGAGGTTGAGCCCCATGCCGACGGCGTCGGTCGCCACCAGGTAATCGACGTCGCCGGACTGGAACATCGCCACCTGCGCGTTGCGGGTGCGGGGGCTGAGCGATCCCAGCACCACCGCCGCGCCGCCATGCTGGCGCTTGATCAGTTCGGCGATGGCGTAAACTTCATCGGCGGAAAACGCGACGATCGCGGTGCGCCGCGGCTGCCGGGTGATCTTGCGGTCGCCGGCAAATTCGAGCTGCGACAGTCGCGGCCGGGTGACGATACTGGCGCCCGGCAGCAGCCGCTCGATGATCGGACGCATGGTGGCCGCGCCCAGCAGCAGCGTTTCGTCGCGGCCGCGGCGATGCAGGATGCGATCGGTGAAGACGTGGCCGCGCTCGAGATCGGCACTGATCTGTATTTCATCGACGGCGAGGAACGACACCTCCAGGTCGCGCGGCATCGCTTCCACGGTGGAGACCCAGAATCGCGCTTTCGGCGGTTTGATCTTCTCTTCACCGGTGATCAGCGCGACCGAATCGACGCCGGCGCGATCGACGATCTTGTTGTAGACCTCGCGCGCGAGCAGCCGCAGCGGCAGCCCGATCACGCCGGAGGAATGCGCAAGCATGCGCTCGATCGCAAGATGGGTCTTGCCGGTATTGGTGGGACCGAGCACCGCGGTGACGCCGGCGCCGGGAGCCCTGCCGTTTCCGGACATCGGCGTGGGAGAAGAAAAGGCCATATGTTTAAGGGAATTCCTGCGTCGCCGGCGTTGGTATATGTTTCACAATGCGACGCCTGCCAGGTCGCGGCTTAAGCTTCGGAACGGGTAAGGAACGAAACACGCCCGAATCGCTGACTCGGAAGATTGCAGGCCCGGCCGCCGCAACATCTCGCGTTGGCGCGCGACAGGCAACACTAGATCAAGTTTGTCGGCGTCGAACAAGCGGTGGTTTTTCGGTCAAATCCTTAAAGCTGGATGCGATTGGGAGTCGAATCAGAAGCCGACCGGAGTCAAGCCGGAATCCTGCCTCGACTGGTCATACGCGGGCTTGGCCCGCGTATCCATCCATCTTCGGAAGAGCCGTTTCGAAGGGGATGGATTGCCGGGTCGAACCCGGCAACGACAACGGATGGATCATCGGGCTCACTGGGTTTTGGCGACGCGGGGCGGCGAGGCCTGGGTCAGGAACTGAGTGGCTTCGAGCATGCCCATGCCGAGCGGGGTCGGAATCATCATCCGGAACGGCACCAGGATGCGGGTGCCGGCGATCGGCGCGAACCAGGCCTCGATGTTGCGCTGCGCGGCGAGCCATTTGATCGCGGCGCGGTCGGGGATGTAGCCCGCGATCGGCGTAAAATACACCGCGCACACCACGGCCGGACCGGAATAGCCCCGTTCGGCCCGCACCGTTTCCATCCGCTTGTAATCGAGCCTGAGTTCATAGCGCATGCGGCCGTCGAAGATCGCGCCTCCCGCCCGGCACGCTTCGGGGCTGAGCGGATCGGCGGAGCCGGGCACGCGCAGCAGCGAACCGGTCATCGGATCAAGCACGCCGCGGCGATGCGCCTCGGTGACGACGATGCGGTCAGGATCGACCGGCGGCTCCGGCTCGATGGCGAATTCCTTGATATTGCCGGCGGCAAGCGACATCCGGATGGTTTCGGATTTTTTCGACGAACGCACGGTGGCGGAATAGTTTTGCGGCAGCAGCGCGCCGCCCACGATGCGGCCCTGCGAGCCGCCGGTGCCGGAGCCGGAAGCGAATGCCTGCAGCAATCCGGACGTGCCGCCGGAAGCCGACGCCGAATACGCATCGTCGGAAATGTCGATTACCCAGGTGCCCTTGCCGACGGGTATGCCGGCAAGCGTCACCTCATAGCGCGCGTCGAGCTTTCCCTGCGCCGCGGCGGGCGGCGCAGCCGCGAGCAGCGCGAGGACCGCAAGCGCGGCGAACCGTAGGGCGGACAAAGGCGCCGTTGCGCCGTGCCCACCAATCGTCATTCCGGGACGCGCCTCCTGGCGCGGGTCCGGAATCCGTAACCCCCGCCCGTGGTTATGGATTCCGGGCCTGCGACTTCGTCGCGCCCCGGAATGACGATGCTGATGGTTTGAATTTGCCGGTTGCGACATGCGATCTGTCATTTAAGCAAAAACATCCGGCAAACAACGCGATAGTGCCCGGTTTGGTGGAATTCGGGCGCGGCTGGCTGAAGTCGTTGGAACCGCATGGTGTCGGCAGCGAATACGCCGTTTATATGGTTGGTCCGCCTGCAAAATCCGCTTCTCACCGAGCTTCGGCGCGTCGCCCTGCTGCGGGCCCCGATATCTTGACGCAGCAAGGCGCATTGCCTATACGTCCGCGGTTCCTGAAAGGATCAGATTTTCAACCCCCGCCGCGCCTTCGAAGGGCCGCGAGATGCGGGCGACAAGAGGATTTTCGCGATGTCGCGGCGCTGCGAATTGACGGCCAAGGGTCCCCTGGTCGGCCACAAGGTGAGCCATTCCAACATCAAGACCAAGCGCAGGTTCCTGCCCAACCTCTGCAACGTCACCTTCATGTCCGAAGCGCTTGGCCGCAATGTCCGCCTGCGCGTCTCCACCCATGCGCTCAAGAGCGTCGACCACCGCGGCGGGCTGGATGCATTTCTGCTCAAGGCCAAGGGGCCGGAATTGTCGCCGCGCGCGCTGGACTTGAAGCGGGCGATCGAGAAGAAGAAGGCGGGGGAGCCCGCGGCGAAGGCGAGCTGAAGCTTCCAGGCGGCTTGAAATTTTCAAAGCCCGGGTCAAACGACCCGGCTTTTTGCCGGCTGCGACTGCACTCGCCGCGTCTTATCAGGGCTTATGCCTGACCGGTCCAGCCGCCACGCCAGGCCTGGAGCAAGGCCCCGAGCGACACAGCGGGCGGCACCGAAATGACGGCGGCCCCGGCTGGCGCGGAACGGTCTTCAGCGAACAGATAGTGATCGATCATAAAGATCGCGATCCAGATCATCACACCGACCGCGATCAGGCTTGCCATCAGCCACATGAATATGTCTCGGTTTGACATCGCTCAAACCTCGGCAAGGCCGCGCCGCCCGGAGGCGGCGCGGCCCTTGCGCGGACGGGGATTACTTGGACATCCCGCCCTTGTCCATCATGCCGCCCTTCGACATGCCGTCGCCGGACTTCATCATTCCCTTCTTCATCTTCTTTTTCTTCATCATCCGCGCATTGGCATCCATGCCGTCATTGGATTTCATGGTCTGCTGGCCTTGCGGGCCGGTGGTCTGCGCGGACGCAATCGAGATGCCGCCTATGAGCGCGGCGCAGCACGCCGCAACAAGAATCTTCTTCATTTATCGTCTCCGTTTGAAAGCGATCGGGATTTGTCTCGTCCCGCCGGATCGCGATCGGCAAGAACAAGTCTTCGTTGATCTGGTCGGCTAACCGCGTGTTCTACTTCGCCGGCGATTCATCCTTTGATGCTGCGCCGGTCGGACCCGTCGTGGTCTTCGGCATCCCGCCCGGATTTCCGTTGGCGCCGCCGGACGTGGTCATGCCCGATCCGCTGCCGGAGCTGGCTCCGCTGGTGCTGCCGTCCTGCATCGCCCCGCTGTTCATCGGAGCTCTCTCGCTGGTTGCCGAATTACTTGTCGGGCCCGTATTGGCGCCGGCCTGACCCTGGCTCGGCTGGGCCAGTGCAAGCGATCCGGACAACAACAGCGCGCAAGCGGCTGCTAACATCGTTTTATTCATTTCATTCTCCTCAAGGTGTGAATACTGGTTTCAGATGCTGGGACGAAGTGGCATGGTTCCGCCACCTCGCACTCACCACGCCGACCAGGCGGCGCCGATGAATCGGTTGCGACGGTGCGCGTCTTCCGCAACCCCTGCAGAAGGCACGCCCATGAGATCTCGTTGTCGGATGTCGGAACCGGATGTTCCGGAACCGCTGTCCGCGTCGGGGCGACGAACATGACGATAAATTAATCCGCTTAATGCGTTCGGCGGCGTCGCCCAGCGAAACGTCACGCGATGAAAAAGCGTATCTGCTGATGTTTGGGCAATGCGACATTACGCGTCCGACATTCGGCGACCGGATCAATAACAATCCGAGCGGCGAAATGGCCGGTGCTCTATCGTCCGAATTGGGTGCCCTGACGGGGCCTCATCCGGCGTCTTTTCGAATGCCCTCAATGCTTGCGGTTGCAAGTCCAGGTTTAGAACTCAGCGGATCCGCAATGGAAGCCGCCTAGCGGAGCTTTGTACCTTCATCATGCACGATCCGGATACTGCAACCGAGGATAATGCCGCGCTTGATCGCCTGCTGAATGCGCTGTCGGTCGACGTGCAGCGATGCGTGGTTTGCAGCATTCCGAACAATGCGCGCGCGCGGTTTGAGCCGATCGACGCCGTCACCGTGCATTACGTCGTGGCAGGAACCGGTTTCTTTCAACTCGGCAACGCGGCGGCGTTGCCATTGGGCCCTGAGAGCATCGTTATCGCTCCGGCCAAAACGTTGCAGTTCTGGGCGAGCCATCGGGACGCAGGCGACGACACCCATGGGCGGGAACGCTGCACGTCGGTGGACGACAAACTGGCGCAGCTGGTGACGCGAGGGCAGTCCGACGAAGCGGTTTCAATCGTGCGCAGCGAGATACAGGTCACGACCGGCGGTATCGCCGGTTTTTTCGATCATCTGCGGCAGCCGGTTGTCGAGCGCTTTTTCGACAATGATGCGGCGCGGCAGATTTTCGAACTGATGATCGCCGAACTTGCCCAGCCCGCGATGGGCTCCCATGCGATCGCGGAAACGCTGATGAAGGCCTTTCTGGTCCTGATGTTGCGGCGACACTTGCGGCACGGTCATGCATCGTCGTCGGTGTTTGTGATGATGAGCGATCCGCGATTGGCGCGCGCGATGATCGATGTGCTGGAACGGCCGGAGCAGCCGCATACGCTGGAAAGCCTTGCCGCCGCAGCCGGCATGAGCCGAACCGTGTTTGCCGACAGATTCCGCGAGGTATTCGCGCAAAGCCCGACCGAGTTCATCCAGGAATTCCGGCTGAAATTCGCAGCGCACCTGCTCAAGACAACCAGCCTTCCGGTCAAGGCCATTGCCGTCAGCGTCGGCTATTCCAGCCGCAGCTATTTTTCACGCGCCTTCCGCAGCGCCTTCGCGGCCGACCCGAGCGCCTACCGCGAAGCGCACCGGCCGCGGCTGAGCGGCTCCGCCGACACCTGAACATCGGCATGGCGGCGTGCCGGGACGCGGCAAGACCCCGCCGCCCGCCGCAGGCGCCGGCGAAGCTGGCCTTCGAAGGATGGCGCCCTGCGGGTAACGGAATTGTCGCCGATCCTCGAAGCGCGGCGCGGCGGGCCCCTCCTAGCGACAACGGCGCAGCCGTTGCGCAAGGATGAGGGAGGAGAATTTTGCAGCGCGGCCGTCCTGCGACGCCATGGCTCTTTTGCCTGCAGTCCTGCAACTTGCTATCGATTGCACTTCGCCGCCAGGGACGAGACCCCCATGAACACCTCGCTCGCGATCGATACTCCCACCTACGACTACATCATCGTCGGAGCCGGCTCCGCCGGCTGCGTACTCGCCAACCGGCTCTCCGCCTCCGGCAAGCACGCCGTGCTGCTGCTCGAGGCCGGTCCCCGCGATCGCAACATCTGGATCCATGTGCCGCTCGGCTACGGAAAGCTGTTTAAGAACACCACGGTCAACTGGATGTACCACACCGAGCCGGAGCCGGGCCTGAACGGACGCAAGGTGTTTCAGCCGCGCGGAAAGGTGCTGGGCGGGTCGAGTTCGATCAATGGGCTGCTCTATGTGCGCGGGCAGCACGAGGATTACGACCGCTGGCGGCAACTCGGCAATCAGGGGTGGGGTTTTGACGACGTGCTGCCCTATTTCAAGGCGGCGGAGGATCAGCAGCGCGGCGCCGACGCCTTTCACGGCAGCGGCGGGCCGTTGCCGGTGTCGGATTCGCGGCATCCGGATCCGCTGTCGCAGGCCTTCATCGAGGCCGCCGCCGAAACCGGCATTCCGAAAAATCCCGACTTCAACGGCGCAACCCAGGAAGGCGCCGGGTGGTTTCAGACCACGACCCGGCACGGACGGCGCGCCAGCACGGCGCGGTCGTACCTTCGACCCGCCCGGCGCAACCGCAATCTGCGCGTCGAAACCTCGGCGCTGGCGCAGCGCATTGTGTTCGAGGGCCGCCGCGCGGCGGCGATCGAATACAAGCAGGCCGGGACGCTGCGAACGGCGCGGGCGCGACAAGAGATCCTGATCTCCGGCGGCGCCTACAATTCGCCGCAACTGCTGCAGCTCTCCGGCGTCGGTCCCGCCGGGCTGCTCGGCGGCCACGGGATCGATGTCGTGCTCGATGCGCCCGGCGTCGGCCGCGACCTGCAGGATCACATGCAGGTGCGGATTGTGACGCGCTGCACGCAGCGCGTCACCCTCAACGATATCGTCGGCAGTCCGTGGCGCAGGATGAGGATGGGGATGCAATATGCCGCCTTCCGCACCGGGCCGCTGACGATCGCGGCCGGCACGTCGGGCGCGTTCCTGAAAACCGATCCGCGGCTGGCAACGCCGGACGTGCAGATTCACTTCCTGCCGTTCTCGACCGACAGGATGGGCGAGGCACTGCATGCCTATTCCGGATTTTCGGCTTCGGTGTGCCAGTTGCGGCCGGAGAGCCGCGGCAGCCTGCGGATCAAGAGCGCCGATCCGGCGGTGGCGCCGGAAATACGCGTCAACTATCTCGCCACCGAAACCGACCGCACCGCCATTGTCGAAGGCCTGAAGATCCTGCGCAGGATCCTGGCGGCGCCGGCGCTGCGGCCTTACGTGACCGAGGAGGTCGATCCCGGCCCTGACGTATCGACAGATGCGGATTTGCTGGCGTTCTGCCGGCAGCGCGGCAGCACGGTCTATCATCCGACCTCGACCTGCCGGATGGGCAGCGATCCGCTCGCGGTGGTCGATCAACGGCTGCGGGTGCGCGGCACCTCCGGCCTGCGCGTGGTCGATGGATCGGTGATGCCCGACCTGGTTTCGGGCAACACCAACGCCGCCATCATCATGATCGCCGAAAAGGCGTCGCGGATGATTCTGGAGGACGCGCGGTGAGCCGAGCCGATACCTGCAGCCGTCATTTGTCCTGCTTGACGTTGACCGCCAGCGCCCGGATGCAAGGGAGACGCCGATGACCATGCCCAACCTGCCGCTGACCGGCGTGCGCGTCGTCGAGATGACGCACATGGTGATGGGTCCGGCCTGCGGAATGATCCTGGCGCAACTCGGCGCGGAGGTGATCAAGGTCGAACCGCCGTCAGGCGACAAGACCCGCAGCCTCGGCGGCATGGGCACCTCGTTTTTCCCGCTGTTCAACCGCGGCAAGCGCAGCGTCGTGCTCGACCTTGCAAAACCCGCCGAGCAGGAAACCATGCACCGGCTGCTCGCGAGCGCCGACGTGTTCCTGGAGAATTTTCGCGACGGCCTGCTCGACCGGCAGGGGCTTGGCGCCGACGAATTGAAGCGACGGCATCCGCATCTGATCGTCGCGGGCCACAAGGGATTCCTGTCCGGCCCCTACGAGCATCGCCCGGCGCTCGACGAGGTGGTGCAGATGATGTCGGGCCTCGCCGTGATGACCGGGACCAAAGCGAAACCGCAGCGCGTCGGCTCCTCGGCCAATGACATCATGGGCGGCATGTTCGGCGCCATCGCGATCATAGCGGCGCTGTACCAGAAGCGCGGCGGCGGTGCTGACGGAGCCGGCATCCGCATCGGGCTGTTCGAAAACTGCCTGTTCATGGTAGCCCAGCATATGGTCGAATACGAGATGACCGGCAACAAGCCGCGCTCAATGCCGGAACGCGAGCATGCGTGGCCTATCTATGATATTTTCGAGACGGCGAATGGCGAACGCATCTTCATCGGCGTCGTCACCGAAGGTCACTGGCAGAGCTTCTGCCGGGAATTCGGCCTCGCGGAGTTTTCCGGCGATCCCGCCCTGCGCACCACCACCGACCGGATTCTGGCGCGGGCGCGGATCATTCCGCGCGTCGCCGACGTGATCAGACAATGGAACCCGGCCGAACTGTCCGCGACGCTGGACCGGCTCAACATCTGCTTCTCGCCGATCAACCGGCCTGAGGATCTGTTCGGCGATTCCCACGTGCTGCGCCCGGGCGGCCTCGTCAATGCCACCAATGCCGACGGCGCGGGCTTCCGCGTGCCGGCGCTTCCTGTCGAGTGGAACGGCGAGAGCATCGGTGACGGACTGAAGGTGCCGACCCTCGGCGCCGATACCGCTTCCGTACTTCTGGAACTGGGACCCGGCGGCGGACGCGCCGCCGGCAACGCATAGCGAGGGCGCCATGAGCAATGTCCACGAGATTTATCCCGCCGGACGGATCATCCTGCGCGAAGTCGGGCTGCGCGATGGCCTGCAGCTTGTAAAACGTTTTCCTTCCACCGCGGCGAAGCGGAAATGGATCGAGCGGGAATACGACTGCGGCGTGCGGCATTTCGAGGTCGGCTCGTTCCTGCCGGCCAGGACGTTTCCGCAATTCGCCGATGTGCTCGAGGTGGTCGGCGGCGTCGCAGCGCTGCCCGGCGCGCATGGCGTGGCGCTGGCGCTCAACGAGCGCGGCGTCAACGCGGCGCTGGCGTCGGGTGTCGCCGAAATCGGCTCGGTGGTTTCGGCCACCGAAGAGCACAGCCAGGCCAACGCCAACCGCTCGCGCAATGAGGCCATCGCCAATATCCGCCGGCTGTGCGAACTGCGCGACGGGAGCGACCACAGGCCGATCGTGTCGGCCGCCATTTCCATGGCGCTGGGATGTTCGATCGCGGGCCCCGTGGATCCGAACGAAGTGATCCGGCTTGCCGGGCAATGCTACGACGCCGGCGCGGACATGGTCGCGGTCGCCGACACCGTTGGATATGCCGGACCGAAAGCGGTCGGCGAACTGACCGCCGCGGTGGTCAGGATCGCCGAATCGCGGCCGGTATGCGTGCATCTGCACGACACACGCGGCATGGGTATCGCGAACGCATCCGCCGCGCTGGATTCCGGCGCGCGGGTTCTCGATGGCTCGCTCGGCGGCCTCGGCGGCTGTCCGTTCGCCCCCGGCGCCACCGGCAATGTCGTGTTCGAGGACGTGGTGTTCCTGTGCGAGAGCAAGGGTTTTGCGACCGGCATCGACATCGAGAAACTGGTCGCAGTGCGTTCGATCCTGCGCGACGAGATGCCGGAGGAGACGCTTTACGGCGCCCTGTCGCGCGCCGGATTGCCCGGGAGGGCGGCGAGCCTGCCGGGATGACGGCGTCCTTTCCTCACCGCGCGCCGAACGTGGTCGCGCCGAACAGATCCTTGTGTTGGTGCGGCGGCGCCCGCCAATAGGCCGGCGGCGCTGCCACCTGGCCGCCCAGTTGCGCCGCGGCATGCCAGCCCCAGCGCGGGTCGTAGAGCATGCCGCGCGCCAGCGCCACCATGTCGGCCTTGCCGGATGTGACGATGTCGTCGGCCTGCGTCGCTTCGGTGATCAGTCCTACCGCCATGACGTTGACACCGGCGGCCTGCTTGATGGCCTGCGCGAACGGCACCTGATAGCCGGGCTCGAGCGGAATTTTCTGCAGCGGCGACACGCCGCCGGACGACGCGTCGATCCAGTCCACGCCGCGCTGTTTCAACTCCTTCGCAAGCTCGATGGTCTGTGCGATGTCCCAGCCGCCGTCGACCCAGTCGGTGCACGACACCTTGATGCCGACCGGCTTGTGGTGCGGAAAGGCGGCGCGCACGGCGTCGAACACGTCGAGCGGAAAGCGCAGGCGGTTCTGCAGGCTGCCGCCATACGCGTCGGTGCGTCTGTTGGAGATCGGCGACAGGAACTGATGCAGCAGGTACCCGTGCGCGCAATGCACTTCCAGCGCGTCGATGCCCAGCCGTTCGGCGCGTCGTGCCGCCGCCACGAAGGCGTCGCGGACGCGCTTCAATCCCGCGCTATCCAGCGCCAACGGCGCGGCTTCATTTTCCTTGTGGGGCAGCGCGGACGGGCCTTCGGCCTGCCAGCCGCCTTCGGCGATCGGGATTTGCTGGCCGCCGTCCCATGGCGTATGGCTCGACGCCTTGCGGCCGGCATGGGCGAGCTGCATCGCCACCGCGGTGTTCGAATGCCTGCGCAGAGAGGCCAGGACAGGCTTCAGCGCCGCTTCGGTGGCGTCGTTCCACAGCCCGAGACAGCCCGGCGTGATCCGGCCGATGGCTTCGACCGCCGTCGCTTCGATGCAGAACATCGCAGCTCCCGACAGCGCCAGGCTGTTGATGTGCGTGAAGTGCCAGTCATTGGCTTCGCCATTGCCGGCGGAATACTGGCACATCGGCGCCACCATGATGCGGTTGGGAAGCGTCAGGCCGCGCAGCGTGATCGGGGAAAACAAGGCGCTCATGGTGGAGATTTCCGGTCAGAACAGAAGGTGGGTGGAATTGCAATAGAGCATGGATGGTCGCTTGCGAAGCTCACGCCAAACATAGCCGTCATCCGGGGCGACGCGAAGCCGCGGGGCGCGCGGATCCATGCCGCCATCGTGCGGATGGATTGCGGGCCTGCGCGGAGGCGCATCCCGGAACGGGACTTTACGGTTTGATCCCGGCGGCCCTGATCACCTCGGCGTTTGCCGCGGTATCGCGCACCACCAGCGCGTCCATTTCCGCAGGCGTCATGGCTGCGGCTTCAATACCGACTTTCTTCAGGCTCGCCTGCATCGCCGGATCCGCCAGCACCCTGGTGCCCGCGGCATGAAGCCTGCCGACGATGTCGCGCGGCGTTTTCGACGGTACGAACACGCCGAACCAGATCGCGCTGTCGGCGTTTTTCAAGCCGGCCTCACCGGGCGTCGGCACCTCCGGAAGATCGGCGACGCGCTTCGGCGTGGATACCAGCAGCGCGCGCACCTGTCCCTCCTGGATCAGGGGCAGCGCGGTTGCAAGCGGACAAAAATAGAAATCGATCCGCCCGCCCAGGATATCGGTGATGACCTCCGCGCCGCCGCGATAGGGCACGTGGGTGGCCTCGATTCCGGCGGCGAGGCGGAATTTCTCGGCGCTGATATGTACCGCGCTGCCGATGCCGACCGAGCCGAAGGCGATCGAGGCGTCTTTCGCCTTCGCCGCCGTCAGGAAATCCTGCACGGTTTTCCACGGCCGCGTCGCCGGCACGATCATTACATTGGCATTGGAACCGATCATCAGGACCGACGACAAATCCCTGGTGGCGTCATAGGCAAGGTTGGGAAAAATCGCCGGCGCGATGGTCAGCGCCGACGAGTGCGCCAGGATCGTATAGCCATCGGGATCGGCCTTCGCGACCGCCGCAGTGCCCAGCGTGCCGCCGGCGCCGACGCGATTCTCGATCACGATGGACTGGCCCAGTTCGGCCGCGAGCCGGTCGAACACCAGCCGGGGCACCACGTCGGTGGCGCTGCCGGCACCGAATGGAATTACAGCCTTGATCAATCGCGAGGGCCAGACTTCCGCCCGCGCGGCGAACGACGCCAGCACCATCGCCACAATGCACGGCCACCAAGCCGGTCTTCTCATCCGCCGCTCCCGCTTGTCATTGCAGGCGATGGATATACCATCGCGCATCGTCGGCTTTGCAAGATTCATTCCGCTCGATGGTCCGCCGTTGCGGGTCACCATCGGAGCGCCGCAAGCTGAACGCGTCGTTGCTTCGATTTTTCGACGTGTCCGCTCAAGCATCCATCAACGTAAATTGCAGCAGCAGCGTGCGCTGGATCATCGAGAAATTATCGTCGGAGACCATGGTCAGCACGGTGTCGCCTTCGGACGTGACGTGGGCGTCGATGCCTTCCATGTTGTCGATCTCGTGGCCAAGGTCGGCTTCGAAAACCGGCGGGCCGTCGACGGTGGCCCCGCGATTCAAGGATTTCAGCGCGATGCGCCGAATCCGGATGCCGACCCCGGTCAGCAGCGAAAACTTCCGCTCCAGGATCAAAAGGTCGCCGGACTGCAGCACGACGGCGTCGCTGATATCGAAATCGCCGCTGCGGCGAATCGAGAAATCGCCGGGTTGCGGCCCGCCGATCAGAAACCCGATGATGTTGCCGTCGCTGTCGAGGCCGCGCTCGGAAATCGCGATCAGCGTGCCGGCCAGCGGCACGCCTTTCGGAACCATCGCCAGCGCCTCCAGTCCCTTGTTGTAGGGAAGCTTGCGTATCGCCGGCGGCGCCGGGATCGGCTGTCCGAACGAACGCGTGCCGCCCTTGGTAAAATCGAAACGCAGGATCTGGTTGACGCGTTCCAGCCCGATATAGACCAGCGCGCCGTCGAGCGCGATCGCCTCGGTATCGAACCAGCCGCGCGCGGTGATCGGTCTGCCGTCGGCGCCCAGCATCGGTGCCGCCTCGACGTCGCCGAGCCCGGTCATCTGGCGGCCCTGGTAGACGATGCGGCCGGTGAACCATGTACCCTTGTCGCTCATCGCAATGAACTGTTCGCCTTTGGCATCGAGCCGCCATCCCGACAGCCCGCCAAACCCGCGGAACCCCGAGGTCAGGATCAACCCGCTGCGATATTCCAGCGCGCCGAACCTGACACGTCCGCGGTCGCGGGTATCGAACGATGGAATGGGGCGGGCATTGACCTCGATCGGCGTGGAAGCCGCCGCCGAAAATTCATCCAGCGAAGGCTGTTTTGGCCGCGTTTGCGCCTGCACGACGGTCGGCACCAGCCCCGCTGCTGCGCCGGCAAGGAAGCGGCGGCGGGTGAAAAGTTTATCCTCGTCATTCCGCGATGCGCTACTTGGCGCAGGTCCGGAATCCATACCCACGATGGTGGTTATGGATTCCGGGCTCGCTTGCTTCACTCGCGCCCCGGAATGACGGCCCATATGTCTACGAATGCAACCTTCGCCCCCGGGCCGGCGCCGGCGCCGCGCCATGGGTCTCGCTGAACAGTTCGGCGAGTTTCTCGGTGATGGCGCCGCCGAGTTCTTCGGCGTCCACGATCGTCACCGCGCGGCGATAGTAGCGGGTGACGTCGTGACCGATGCCGATGGCGATCAGTTCGACCGGGGAGCGGGTCTCGATTTCCTCGATGATATAGCGCAGGTGGCGCTCGAGATAATTGCCGGGATTGACCGACAAGGTGGAATCGTCGACCGGCGCGCCGTCGGAAATCATCATCAGGATCTTGCGCTGCTCGGAACGCCCGAGCAGCCGCTTGTGCGCCCAGTCCAGCGCCTCGCCGTCGATGTTTTCCTTGAGCAGTCCTTCGCGCATCATCAGCCCCAAATTCCTGCGCGCCCGCCGCCACGGCGCGTCGGCGGATTTGTAGATGATGTGACGCAGATCGTTGAGGCGACCCGGATTGGGCGGCTTGCCGGCCGCAAGCCACGCTTCGCGCGACTGGCCGCCCTTCCATGCGCGCGTGGTAAAGCCGAGGATCTCGACCTTGACGCCGCAGCGCTCCAGCGTCCGCGCCAGAATATCCGCGCAGGTTGCCGCCACCGTGATCGGCCGTCCGCGCATCGAGCCGGAATTGTCGAGCAGCAGCGTCACCACGGTGTCACGGAAGGTCGCTTCCTTCTCATGCATGAACGACAGCGGATGATAGGGATCGGTCACCACCCGCGACAGCCGCGCCGGATCGAGGATGCCCTCTTCCAGATCGAACTCCCAGGCGCGGTTCTGCTGCGCCATCAGGCGGCGCTGCAGCCGATTGGCCAGCCGCGCCACGATGCCTTGCAGATGCGCGAGCTGCTTGTCGAGATAGCTGCGCAACCGCTCCAACTCGTCGTGATCGCACAGGTCTTCGGCGGCGACGATTTCGTCGAATTTCGGCGCGAAAGCGTGATACTCCGGCCCGCGCGGCTCGTTGGCGCCGCGCGAATTCGGCCGCGTCGCTTCGCCCGGCGTCTCGTCGTCGCCGAGTTCGCCGTCGTCGAGGGTGTCGCTGGTGGAAGCCTGCGCGCTTTCCATGGCGCTCTCCGACATCTCGTCGGTGGAGGCCTGGGCCTGGTCGGCGCTCATCTCCTGCGCGGCGTCCGAGTCGGGCGAGCCTTCCGCGCCGGACTGGTCGTTCTCGCCGTCGCGGTTGTCGTCCTCATTCTCGTCGTCGTCGGCATCGGCGTTACGGTCGTCGCCGAGTTCGAGCGCGGACAACAGGTCATGCACCGCGTCGCCAAATTTGGCCTGGTCCTCCGCGAGGCGATCGAGCCGGTCCAGCCGCGCGCCGATCCTGTCTTCCAGCAGCGGCCGCCACAGGTCGACCATTTTGCGGGCGGCGGCCGGAGGCGCCAAGCCGGTGAGGCGTTCGCGCACCAGCATCGCCAGCGCGTCCGACAGCGGCGCGTCGGCGCGGTCGGTGATCTCGTCGAACTTGCCGCGGTGAAAATGATCGTCGAGCATCGCGCTGAGATTTTTCGCGACCCCGGCCATACGGCGCGACCCCAGCGCTTCGACCCGCGCCTGCTCCACCGCCTCGAACACGCCGCGCGCCTGCGGATTTCCCGGCATCAGCTTGCGATGCACCTTGGGATCATGGCAGGCGAGTTTCAGCGCGATGGAATCGGCATGTCCGCGCACGATCGCGGCATCGCGCCGCGTCAACTTCCGTGCCGGTTCAGGCAGCCGGGCCTTGCCCGGTGCAAGGCCGGGGCGTTCGGAAGCGAACGTCACTTCGAGCTCCGGCGCCTTGGCGATCGCGCGCAGGCACGACGCCACCGAGCGCTTGAACGGCTCGGTCGGCGCCTCCTTGGAGCCGGTGCGGAATTTGGAATTTGAGGGAGTTGTCATAGGAGGATTGAGGTATCGCCGGGAGACACGACATCATCGAGCGCCACCACGCGATCAAGGATGACATCCCACACATAAGGGCAGGCGTGCGGAAAGATTTCGGCGGCCAAATCCGTTTCCCGAATTGCATCGCCTCGCGCGTCCTCGTAACCTTCATCAACAGCATCATCGAGGCTTGATGTGAGGCTCGGATTTTTCTTCAGCAACCGCGCAATACGACGGCGATGCTCTTCGATAGAAAGGACCCAGCTTCGCGAGCGCCGCGCCGGCTGATGATCCCACTTGAGCAAGTGCAAAAGTATGATCCGGAGCGCGCCTTCGAGTTTGTCGTATTGGCCTTTGCCCACGTCCGCCAACTCTTCTGCGATATTGCCGGCATCGATCTCCGACAATCGACCGGCTTTCAATAGCGCGACCTGCTCTTCGACCCATCCATAGAGGTCATCCTCGTAGCGTCGCCGAGGCTGCGCCGCAATCTCGGCGCCACCGCGTACTTTTGTGGTTGTCGTCATTACGCAAGTCCTTTCGACCCGCGGCAGCAAAGGTCAGCTCAACGCCACGTTCACCGAACTCTCCGCCAGTTCCGCATTGAAGCAGCGCTGATAGAATTCGGCCACCAGCGGCCGTTCCAGTTCGTCGCATTTGTTGAGGAAGGTGACGCGGAACGCAAATCCGATGTCGCTGAAGATTTCCGCGTTCTCCGCCCAGGTGATCACCGTGCGCGGGCTCATCACCGTCGAGAGGTCGCCATTGGCGAATGCGTTACGCGTGAGGTCGGCGAGCCGCACCATCTTGTTGACGATGTCGCGCCCCTCCGAGGTGCGGTAGTGATGCGCCTTGGCGAGCACGATTTCCACTTCCTCGTCATGCGCCAGGTAATTCAGCGTCGTCACGATCGACCAGCGGTCCATCTGGCCCTGGTTGATCTGCTGGGTGCCGTGATAGAGGCCGGACGTGTCGCCGAGGCCGACGGTGTTGGCGGTCGAGAACAGCCGGAACGCCGGGTGCGGTTTGATCACCTTGTTCTGGTCGAGCAGGGTCAAGCGTCCCGAGACTTCCAGCACCCGCTGGATCACGAACATCACATCGGGCCGGCCGGCGTCATATTCGTCGAACACCAGCGCGATATTGTGCTGCAGCGCCCACGGCAGAATGCCGTCGCGGAATTCCGTGACCTGCATGCCGTCGCGCACCACGATGGAGTCCTTGCCGACCAGGTCGATCCGGCTGATGTGGCTGTCGAGATTGACGCGCACGCAGGGCCAGTTCAGCCGCGCCGCGACCTGCTCGATATGGGTCGACTTGCCGGTGCCGTGATAGCCGGTGACCATGACGCGGCGGTTCTTGGCGAAGCCGGCGAGAATGGCAAGCGTGGTGGCGCGATCGAACCGGTAATCCGAATCGATGTCGGGCACGTGCGGATCGACTTCGGAATAGGCCGGCACCTCGAGGTCGCTGTCGATGCCGAACACCTGCCGGACCGACACCTTCATGTCGGGCAAGCCGGCGGGCTCCTGGGCTTTGGTCATGGCGGCGGTCGTCATCAATCCTCCGAAGTTCCGGGTGCTCCCGAAACCAGATTGTGGTGTGGCTGCGGATGGGTGCTATCAGGAACCTAGCAGAGACCAGCGGCCGGCAGAAGCCCGGGGCACAATGAAAAGTTCTGTCGCGTTATCATCGAGATAGGGTGGGACGGCGGATTTTGGAAGGCTGCCCCGCGAATCAACGGGGACTGACCACGGTTTTGCCGGGCGGAGCGTGCCAAACCGTGGCCCCGGGGAATCGTGGCGCCCGGCCTCGTGCCGGGCATCCGCGTCGTTCTTCCTTGAAGGCCCGCAAGACGTGGCCGGACCAGCCCTACGAGATTCACACATCTCGTCATAGGCGGGCTTGATCTACCATATGCACACATCTCGGCCGTCATTGCCGGGCCTGACCCTACTGGATGCACATATCTCGGCCGTCATTGCCGGGCTTGACCCGGCAATCCATCCGCTTCGAAACGGCTCTTCCGAAGCGGATGGATACGCGGGTCGAGCCCGCGTATGACGAGATGCATGAATCCAGCAGGGTCAAGCCCGGCCATGACGACAGACGACAGGGAACGCCGTGACGTCATTCATCGATCATCTGACTTCCTTCGTCGCGGCGCACGCATGGCTCGGCTACCTGACGATCTTCGTCGCGGCGCTGCTGGAAGCCGTGCCTATCGTCGGGTCAGTGATCCCGGGTTCGACCATCATTCTGGCCCTGAGCGCGCTGGTGCCGGGCGGCGAACTGGATCTCGCCGGCGTGTTCGCCGCCGCGATCGGCGGCGCCGTGATGGGCGACGGCATCGCGTTCTGGATCGGGCATCGCGCGCAACGTGAAATCCTGAGCGCCTGGCCGATGTCGCGCTATCCCGGCGTGATCGCGCAAAGCGAGGCGTTCTTTCATCGCTGGGGCACGCTTGCGGTATTTTTCGCGCGCTTCGTACCGCCGATCCGCGCCTTCGTACCGATCACCGCCGGCGCGCTCGGGATGTCGCCGCTGCGCTTCTACGCGGTCAACATCGCGGCGATCCTGCTGTGGGCGCCGGCGCACATCCTGCCCGGCGTGCTGGCGGTATCCGCCCTGGATCGCGCCGGCGGCATGGCCGGGCTCGAAGGCAGCGCGAAACACTACTGGATGCCGCTGGTGATCGGCGCTGCGCTGATCGGCGCGCTCGTCGTCTGGATCATTCGCCGCCGTCGCGGCGGCGGCGCGGTCGAGCCTGCGCCGGTGCGGCAAAAATCTCAGCGTCTTCCACGCGCAGGCGGGGACCCATGACCACCGTGGTCATATTGGAGTTAGCGCCGGTAACCGCTGCCACCTTCCGCATCACTCAAACGGAATGCATGGGTTCCCGCCTGGACGACTGGGGAGGTTCAACTGGCGCCGCGCACCACGGTCTTGAGGTAATTATAGGCCTTGATGATCTCGATCAGGCGATCCTCGGTGGAGCGATCGCCGCCATTGGCGTCGGGATGGTGCTGTTTCACCAGCGCCTTGTACTTCGCCTTCACGACCTCGAGCGTGGCCTCGGGACCGAGCCCCATCACCTGCAGCGCCTTGCGCTCGGCGTTGAAGACTTTCCGCGTTTCCGCTTTCGCTTCGGCGCCCGCGCCGGGACCCGGCCGCCAGCGGCCGCGGCCGTTGAGTTCGCTGAACATGCTGAACGGATCGGCGGCGCCTTCCAGGTCGGCCTCGGCGGTCTTGCCTTTGCCCTTGGTGCCGTTGGCACCCATTTTCCAGGTCGGGCGATGGCCGGTCAGCGCGTCTTTCTGATAGCGCGCCACCGCATCGGCATTCATGCCGGAAAAAAAATTGTAGGACTGGTTGTATTCGCGCACGTGGTTGAGACAGAAATGCCAGTATTCCTTGTCGTTGGCGCGGCCCTTGGGGGCGCGGTGCGGCCCCTTGTTCTTGCAGTCCGGCCATTCGCACATCACCGCGTCTTCGCGCGCGCGCGCCTGCTGCTTGGCGCTCAGCTTGTTGGGCTTAATGCGAATGCTGTCGAAGAATTTCGATGAATCAATCGGCATGGCTGACTATGACAACGCAATGCAAAAAGCTTCAAGTCTTGACATTGCGAAACTCTCTCGTTGACGAACCGCAGCCAGGTGCGTATTGCCGCGGCCATGACCGTCAGGGACGCTATCACAAACAGGTTGCATGAAGCTTTCGCGCCGGAAAGCCTCGATGTCGTCGATGAATCACATCTTCATGAGGGCCATTCCGGCCACAGGCCGGGCGGCGAGACGCATTTCAGGGTGTATATTGTGTCGAAAGCGTTCGAAGGGAAGAGCCGGATCGAGCGTCACCGCATGATAAACAGGACGCTGGCGGCGGAACTCGCGGGGCCTGTGCACGCGCTCGCGCTCAAGGTGCAGTGCCCGGGCGAAGCATGAGCGGCAACCGTTAAGGAACAACCGTCAAAACGCCGTTCCCGCTTTCGGTTTTTTTTCGACCCCGCCGGCCGTTTCCGCCTCGCGCGGCACCGGCACGATGCGCAGCGCGGTGATGCGGTTGCGCTCGCGGCGAAGCACGCGGAAGCGGAAGCCGTGGAAGGTGAAGCTCTGGCCGCGCTCGGGGATCGAACGGGCCTCGTGAATGACCAGGCCGGCAACGGTGGTCGCCTCCTCGTCCGGGAGCCGCCACTCCATGGCGCGATTGAGATCGCGGATCGGCACCGAGCCGTCCACCACCACCGAGCCGTCCGGCTGGGCGCGCACGCCGGCCACCACGACGTCGTGCTCGTCGGAAATATCGCCGACGATTTCCTCCAGTATGTCTTCCAGCGTTACCATGCCTTCGACTTCGCCGTATTCGTCGACCACCAGCGCGAAATGGGTCTTGCGGCGGCGGAACGCCTTGAGCTGTTCCGACAACGGCCGCATCTCCGGCACGAACCACGGCGGCAGTGCAATGGTGGAGACGTTGATCTTGGAGGTGTCGCCCTCGGAGGCCCGGATCGCCCGCAGCAGGTCCTTGGCGTGCAGGACGCCGATGATGTTTTCAGGCTTGTCGCGCCATAACGGAATCCGCGTGTATTCGGTGGCCAGCACCTCCCGCACCAGCTCTTCGGGCGGCAGGTCGGCATTGATCATCACCATTTCGGTGCGGTGAACCATCACGTCGGATACCTGCAACTCGCTGAGATCGAGCAGACCGCCGAACATGTCGCGGTCCTGCTTCTCGACCTTGCCTTCATGATGCAGAAGATCGACGGCGCCGCGCAGCCGCTCGTTCGGCGACAGCACCGGCTGATTGGCGCCGATCTTGATGCCCAGCAAGGTCATCAGCGCACGAACGATCGTTTCGATCAGCGTAAGCAGCGGCGCCAGCACATAGACCATCAGCTTCATCGGCCGCGCCACCAGCAGCGAGACGCGATCCGGCGCATTGATGGCGATGGTCTTGGGCAGCACCTCGGCAAAGATCACCACCATCACCGTCATCACGCCGGTGGCATACAGCACGCCGACCTCGCCGAACCACGCGGTGAACACGCCGGTTGCCAGCGCCGACGCTCCGATATTGGCGATATTGTTGCCGAGCAGCAGCGCGCCGATCATGCGCTCGCGCATCGCAAACAGGCTGTTGACGACGCCGGCGTCGCGGTTGCCGTGCTTCGACAGCCGCAGCATGCTGGCGCGCGACGCGCCGGTCAGCGCCGTCTCGCTGGCCGAGAAAAACGCCGAGATCAGGAGGCAGGTGATGACGATGGCGAAGGAAATCCAGTCCATGGCGTGACCAATCGGGTTACAGGTTGAAGTTTCGTCATGGCCGGGCTTGTCCCGGCCATCCACGTCTTTTCCCCCCAAAGAAGAAAGTAAGACGTGGATGCCCTGGACTAGCCCGGGCATGACGATTTTATTTGCCCGCGAGCTTGCGCTCGAGGAATTCATGTAGCAGCGAAGGATCGACGTCGGGTGCAATCACGGCCCGGCCGACGGCTTCGAGCAGGATGAAGGTAAGCCTGCCGCGTTTTACTTTCTTGTCCTGCGCCATCAGCGCCATCAGCGCATCGGCGCTGATCTTTTCCTGGGTGAAGCCTGCGATGTCCTGCAGACAGGTCGGCAGCCCGACGGCGGCAAGATGATGTTTGACGCGTAACGCGTCCGATGCCGGGATCATCCCGAGCCGCGCGGAAAACTCCGCGGCCAGCACCATGCCGATGGCGACGCCCTCGCCGTGAAACAGCCGCTCGGAAAATCCGGTCGCCGCTTCCAGCGCGTGGCCGAAGGTATGGCCAAGATTGAGCAGCGCGCGCTCGCCGTTCTCGCGCTCGTCGCGCATCACGATGGCCGCCTTGGCGCGGCACGAGGTGGCGATGGCGTGTTCGCGCGCGCTGCCGCCGGCGACGATATCGGCGTGGTTGGCTTCCAGCCATGTAAAGAACGCCTCGTCGCCGAGCGCGCCGTATTTAGCGACCTCGGCATAGCCGGCGCGGAACTGGCGCGGCGACAAGGTGTCGAGCACTGCGGTATCGGCGACCACCAGAATTGGCTGGTGGAACGCGCCGACCAGGTTTTTACCGTGCGGTGAGTTGATGCCGGTCTTGCCGCCGACCGACGAATCCACCTGCGCCAGCAGCGAGGTCGGCACCTGCACGAAATCGACGCCGCGGCGGAGGACCGCGGCGGCAAAACCCGCAAGGTCCCCGACCACGCCGCCACCGAGCGCGATCACGAGATCGCCGCGCTCGATCCTGGCGGCGATCAGTTCCTCGCAGACATACTCCATGCCCTCATAGCTTTTCGAAACCTCGCCCTCGTCGACAATGATCCGCGAGGTGGCGACGCCGGCGTCGAGCAGCGATGCCTCGGTTTGGCGCAGCCAATGCGTCGCCACATATTCGTCGGTGACGATGGCCGCCCGCGCGCCGGGCCGCAGTCCGGCGACACGGCGGCCCAGCGATTGCAGCACGCCGCGGCCGATGACGATGTCATAGGCGCGCTCGCCGAGCGCGACATCGACCACGACAGGATCGGAATTTTTCAGCGGCGCGGTCATGGTGCGGCGCCCGCTGTTTCATCGGTTGCTTGGTTGGCGGCGCCAAGATGCGCATGCAGCGCCGCGACGGTCTCCTCGACGATCTTTTCGTGCGGCACGTCGCGCGAGGCGATCGTGATGTCGGCCAGTTCGTAGAGGGGATGGCGCTCCCCGATAAGACGCCCGATCGTCGCGGCCGGATCGGCGGTCTGCAGTAGCGGCCGGTCCGCGCGGCGCTTGACGCGCTTCATGATGGTATCGGCATCGGCCTTGAGCCAGACCGACACCGCCCGTTGGCGGATGCGGCAACGGGTTTCCTCGCGCATGAAGGCGCCGCCGCCGGTGGCGATCACGGAGGCGCCCCCGTCGAGCAGCCGCGCAATCACCCGGGCTTCGCCGTCGCGGAAATACGGCTCGCCATGAGCCGCGAAAATTTCGGGGATTGTCATGCCGGCGTGGGCCAGTTCGATTTCGGTGTCCGCATCCACAAACGGCAGCCGCAGCCGCGCGGCAAGCCGCCGGCCGATGGTCGATTTGCCCGCACCCATCATGCCGACCAGCACGATCGCACGCCGCCCCAGCGCCGCGATTATGTCGGACTCCGGGAGGGGGCTGGCACCGGTATCTGCAGCAGTTCCGGACATTGATCGAACCTGTCGGCCGCCAAAGCGGCGTTCCGCGTCACCTATACTACCCCGGCCAAACCCGATGCCAGAGAGTCTTGCAAGAGAGTTGCGAACATGGTGGGTGTCCGGCCACGCTTATCCCGCAATTCACCGTCAATATTGCCGCCAAGGCCGCTCATGCCCAGCCTGTTCCGCTTCCTGACGGTCGTCGCGGTGCTCGGCGGCATCATCTATGGCGCGATTTTCGCGCTGGCGAATTTCGTCAACCCGAAACCCCGGGAAATGACGGTTACCATCCCTTCCGACAAGTTCCTCAAGAAATAGCGAGTAGGATCGGATCGACCGGGAGCGCGCCGCGCGCGCGGTTTCACCGGCTCACGGGAGAGACTCGATCGAATGTCGTTGCACAAGACCTCCGACCCGCACCTGACCCACCTGTTCCTCGACATGCTCGCGGCCGAACAGGGCGCCGGCGACAACACGCTTTCCGCCTATTGCCGGGATCTGGCAGATCTCAGCGCGTTCCTTGCCCGCACGGGCCGAAATTTTGCCGGCGCCGAGACCCAGGCGCTGCGCGACTATCTCGCCGACCTCGACACCCGCGGCTTCAAGTCGTCGAGCGTGGCGCGGCGGCTGTCGGCAATGCGGCACCTGTTTCGCTTTCTTTTGAACGAGCGCATCCGCAGCGACGATCCGGCGGCGATCCTCTCCGGGCCGAAACGCGGCCGCAGCCTGCCGAAGGTGCTGTCGATCGCCGACGTCGACCGCCTGCTGACACGCGCGAAGGCCCTGACCGATGCGCCGAAAAACTCCGCGGCGCAGCGGCTGCGCGCGATTCGGCTGTATTGCCTGCTTGAAGTGCTCTATGCGACCGGCCTGCGGGTTTCGGAGCTGGTCGCATTACCGCTGGCGGCAGCGCGACGCGACGCGCGCATGATCGTGGTGCGCGGCAAGGGCAACAAGGAACGGCTGGTGCCGCTCAACGGAGCCTCCAAACAGGCGATGTCCGATTACATCGCCGCGCTCGAAGCGCAGCGGACGGACCGCGGCAACAGCGCCGCGGTTTCGAAATGGCTATTCCCGTCGTTCGGCGAGAGCGGCCACCTGACCCGGCAGCATTTCGCCCGCGACCTGAAGGAACTGGCGGCGGCGGCCGGACTGGCGCCGCGGCTGGTCAGCCCGCATGTGCTGCGTCATGCCTTCGCCAGCCATCTTCTGCATAACGGCGCCGATCTGCGCATCGTGCAGACCCTGCTCGGCCACACCGATATCTCGACCACGCAAATCTATACCCATGTGGTGGAAGAACGACTGAAGAGCCTGGTGCGCGACCTGCACCCGCTGGCGGACAAGTAGTTTTATCGTACCGCCAGCAGGCCGGGCGGCTGCCGGCCCCGACGACAGGATTCAAGGTATTCCTGACACCGAGGAGACCTTTACCAGGGCGGGGGCCGCGGCTGTTGCAACGACAGCCAGCGGCGGCTATGGGTCCGGTCTGTACGCCGCGGATAAAGGTTATCTATGCTAAACGATTGAATCGAAGGCAGTTCTTCGGTCGTTCGGAAAACGCTTCGTCTGCCGACATCTTCCTCCCTATATTGATTGAATGACCGGCCCCATGCGCAGCTATCTCGATTTTGAAAAACCCGTCGCGGAACTCGATTCCAAGGTCGACGAACTGCGCACGCTGGCCGCCGGCGGCAGCGACATCGGCGAGGAGATTTCAAGCATCCAGGACAAGGCCGCGCAGGCGCTGAAAGACCTCTACGCCAACCTGACGCCGTGGCAGAAAACCCTGGTGGCGCGCCATCCGCAGCGACCTCACCTGAGCGATTTCATCGACGCGCTGATCACTGAATTCACGCCGCTGGCCGGCGACCGCAAGTTCGGCGAGGACGAGGCGCTGATGGGCGGCTTCGGCCGTTTTCGCGGCGAGAGCATCTGCGTGATCGGGCAGGAGAAAGGCGCCACCACCGAATCCCGCATCAAGCACAATTTCGGCATGGCCCGGCCGGAAGGGTATCGCAAGGCTGTGCGATTGATGGAAATGGCCGACCGGTTCGGCATTCCCGTGCTGTCGATCGTCGACTCCGCCGGCGCCTATCCCGGCATCGGGGCGGAGGAACGCGGCCAGGCCGAGGCGATTGCCCGCTCCACCGACGCCTGCCTGTCGCTCGGGGTGCCCAATGTCGCCATCATCACCGGCGAGGGGATGTCCGGCGGCGCCATCGCCATCACCACGGCGAACCGGGTGCTGATGTTCGAGCACGCGATCTACAGCGTGATCTCGCCCGAGGCCGCCTCCTCGATCCTGTGGCGCGACGGCAGCAAGGCGCAGGAAGCCGCCACCAGCATGAAGATCACCGCGCAGGACATGCTGCGGTTCGGGGTCATTGACCAGATCCTGCGCGAACCGCCCGGCGGCGCGCACCGCGATCCGGTCGCCATGATCGCCATCACCGGCGACGCCATCGCCCAATCCCTGAACGAGCTGCGTAACCTGGATCGCGACATGATTCGCAAAGCCCGGCGTCAGAAATTCCTGGATATTGGCCGGAAACTGGGGTGAGCCGGCAAGGCGGCCGTCCCCGCGCGGGCGGACCGGCACGCAATTCCATCGGCGTTTTAGCAGTGGTTTCAATATCTTGCACACTGACGGCAAGGATTATTGGTCCCGCCTGCGCGGAACGACCCCCACGTCAAAGCTTTCCCGGCACGATTTTTTGCACCGAATAAGGTCCGTTCAGCCCCAATTGTGCCCTGAGACCGATATTTAACCTCTGTTCACCATGGCTATCATGGAACCCGGCGCAAAGCCGGTTCGGCTTGCGGGGCCGAGAGCTTAAGGATAATATTTTATTCAATGGCTTGGGGCATGGACGCGACGGCGCTTGACGACTTGGGGTGCGCGATTGCCTATCGGTTGCGGAGCTTTGCAGTGATTGAACGCATCCCGGTCCGCGCGCTTGTCGCCTCGGTTGCGCTCGCAGCCGGCGGCCTGCTGGCCGGCTGCAACAGCGATGAAATCTCGCTCGCCAACAACGCCAAGGCCAACCAGCCGGTTCCTGCAAAGCTTGTCGCCGATATGACGGCGAAGGACATGGATCTGAATTCGCCGATCCTGGTGCGCCTGTTCAAGACCGAAGCCGAGCTCGAGGTCTGGAAACAGACGCGGTCCGGCCAGTTCGCGCTGCTGAAGAACTATCCGATCTGCCGATGGTCCGGCGACCTCGGACCCAAGGTCCGGGAAGGCGATCGCCAGGCGCCGGAAGGTTTTTACTCGATCACGCCCGGACAGATGAACCCGCAATCGGCTTACTACCTGTCTTTCAACACCGGCTATCCCAACGCCTTCGACAAGGCGCTGGGACGCAGCGGCTCGCAACTGATGGTGCATGGCGACTGTTCGTCGCGGGGCTGCTACGCCATGACCGATGAGCAGATCGCCGAAATCTATTCGTTGGGCCGCGAGTCCTTCTTCGGCGGCCAGCGCGCATTCCAGTTTCAGGCCTATCCGTTCAAGATGACGCCGGTCAACATGGCCAAGCACCGCAACAATCCGAACATGCCGTTCTGGAAGATGATCAAGGAAGGCAACGATCATTTCGAGGTGACGAAGCAGGAGCCCAAGGTCGAATTCTGCGAGAACAAATACGTGTTCGATCCGGCGCAGCCGCCGAATTCGTCGAAGCCGCTGATGTTCAACGCCTCCGCGAAATGCCCGGCCTATATGATTCCGGACGAGATCGCCAACGCGGTGCGGGAGAAGCAGCAGCAGGAGGCCGCTGAAACCGCCAAGCTGATTGCCAGGGGAACACCGGTGGCGCGGCTCAACACCGGCATCGACGGCGGCATGAACAAGGTGTTCGCCGCCAAGCTGCCCGGTGGCGAGACCGGCCTGTCGGAAGGTGGCGAGGGTCAGAGCCTGTCGCTGCTGGCCTTGTCCCGCGCGCCCGGCACCATTCCGTCCCACGTCAATCCGCCGCGTAATCCGCTGCTGGCATCGCAGGAAGAGCCCGTCATTGCCGTGACGCCCGCCGCCGCGCCGGCAACGCGCGTGGCGTCCGCCGCTCCGGACGCAAAGTCCGATGGCTTTTTCAGCAATCTCGCCCGCAAGGTGGGGCTGACGAACGCCGACACCACCGCGACGGCGCCGTCCAAGCCGAAAGTCGGCGACGCCAAGGATACACCGCGGCCGGCCGCCGTCGTACCCAAGACCGCTCCGAAACCCGCGGACACCAGGGTCGCGGCGGTACGGCCGCCGTTCAAGCCGACGATTTCCGACCCCGCAGCGCCTGCCGCGAACGCGCTTGTCGCCGGCGCGCAGCCGATCGTGCCCGCGAACTCGTTCGAGAGCCGCTTCTCGGCGGTGAAGTAAGGCCGATCCGAACCATTCCAGCCGTCTTGAGCAGGCTTGACCCTGCCGGATTCGCATCACGTCATATGCGGGCGTGGCCGGGCATGACGGCGTGGTCTACGTCATGCGCGGTACAAGGCCGGGCGCTTCTACGTCATGGCCGGGCTCGTCCCTACTGGATGCACACATCTCATCGTCATTGCCGGGCTTGACCTGGCAATCCATCCCCTTCGAAACGACTCTTCCGAAGATGGATGGATACGCGGGTCAAGCCCGCGTATGACGAGATGTGTGAATTCCGTAGGGTCAAGCCCGGCCATGACGGCCTCCCCGTGTCCCGGGCGCGATGCGGCATTCTTCATGC
>NZ_CAXUNQ010000017.1:0-87815 GCF_964252615.1 uncultured Bradyrhizobium sp. | reverse complement strand
GCAGAACCGGGACCCCGGTTCCTTGCAGCCGCAACAACCGAAACCCCGGTTTCTTCGCGCCGCAACAACCGGGACCCCGGCTCTGCAGCGCACCGCTCCGCAAGGGCTGCGCGCTGCGTTGCGTCCGGGGAACGCACGCCGTGGAGCGCGATATTGCAACACGCCGCGCCGCGTCAAAGACGTGGATGGCCGGGACAAGCCCTACCATGACGATGAGATGTGTGAATCCAGCAGGGACAAGCCCGGCCATGACGCGTGGAGGCATTTGGAACGGATTCCAGGTCGCGTTCGCAAGCGAAGGCTGGAGTCGTCGCAAGTGCTCCTTGCAATGACGGTTCCCTACTCCGTCTCGAAATCGCCCGGCTGCGGCGGCGCCAATGGCGTGAATTCACAGCGGTCGGGCTTGAGGTCGAGCAGCGGCGTTTCGTCCAGACAATCGAGGCCGCGCACCAGCACGATATTGCCCTCGATGCCGACCAGCCTGACGATCGAGGTGCCGATCGGATTGGGCCGCACCGGCGAGCGCAGCGAAAACGTGCCGCGGGTCGATGCGTCGTTCTTCGGGCTCTGCAGCACCAGATCGCGGCGCGACAGATGCAGCCAATAGATCACCTCGAGGTTCGAATAGAAATCGACCCCCTTCAGCGCCGGCACCCATGGCTCGAAAATCTCCAGCCGGCACACCGGACCGTCGTGACGCCCCTGGCGCGGGGTCAGCAGGCGCGAGGTCCACGGCGTGCGGATGCGGCCGATGAACACCAGCCCGGCATCGCGCGCCCTGGGCGGATCGACCGCGGTTTCACCGTCGCGAATTTCACTGCCCCGGACCATGGCTCAATCCAGCGTTATAGTCTGTGCCTTAATGACCTTCGACCATCGCGCGCGATCGGCGTCAATGAACTCATAGCATTTCGCTTCCCCGGTCAGCCCAGCCACCATTTGCCGACAAGCATAACAAGCTCGCCGCAAACCACGCCAGCAAAAATGGATCGCCGGGTCACGATGAAGGCCGCAAGCCCCGCAGTCACCGTGCCATAACGTAAAAAGCCCGGCACGGTCGCCAGCGCACCCGGCGGAAACACCAATATCTGCGCAATTACGCCGGCAAGAATTGCGGTTGCGACCGCGCGCACCCAGACCAGCAATTCGGAGCCTTCGTCGATCCCGCCGCCGATCCAAAGCCCGAGCATCCGCCAAACCTCGTTGGGAAGGACGCCGGCCAGCAACAGCACGATCATGGCGTGTCCATCGCCAAAGAACTGGCCAAGCAGCCCGCTCATGCGCGCTCCCGCCACCGGTGCACGCCGTAGGCAATGGTGCCTGCCGACACGCCGCTGATCAGGATATCGACGCCGGTATGAAGCATCGACACAACAGGAAACAGCACCAGCCCCAAGGCCAACGCGATGACGTCGGAGAACTGACGGCAGTTGCGCGCGGTCGAGAGCAGGAATGCCAGCGGCGTCAGCAGCAGGATCGCCGCACCCAACAGCGGCGGCAGATTGGCCGCAAGGCCGTAGCCGATGCTGGTTGCCGCCAGGCAAACCGACATCAGGCCGGCGCCAAGCCCGTTGGTGAAGGCGATACGCCGTCCACGCGGCACCTTCGGCAGCAGGCGAAAGCATTCCACCCACAGGGTGATCGCAATGAAATGGGTCGTGAAGATCAAATGCCGCCGCTTGGTGTGCGGGGTGCGCACCATCGGCAATACCGACACGACCATTGGAAACAGCCGGACGGCGCTAACGGTGACGGCGATCGCAGCCTGCAGCACGGTCGCGCCGGACCCCAATGTCGAAATCAGGATGATCTGCGCAGGACCGGCCCAGACCAGCGCGGTACTTGCCAACGCCCACCCCAGGCTGAACTGCGTATCATGCGCGAGCGCGCCGATGCCGAGATAGGTCGCAAACAGCACGACCGTGAGCACGGTGGACGCGACCGAACGCAGCCCCCACGCAAACGCACGCGCGGGGCTTTGCCATCCGGAGGAGTCAGGAGCAGGAAGCGGCACAGGCACCCGGAACAGGTCGGTCGTGGCGTCCATAACGCGGCTGAAACCAGCCGCAGTCAACCGGCGGCATTCGCCGATCCGCCCTGCAAATGTGAGATTCCATTATGCGGCCCCCCGCTCTACCATTGGACGCGTCGGGACGATGCGAAGGAAGGAACAATTGCCGCCCATGCTCCATTTTCGCAACAAAAGCCGCCTGGCCTTGCCAGCGTGGGCCGCCTTGCTGATGACTCTGCCGCCTGCAGCAACTAACGCCCTCGCGCAGTTGCGCGGCCATGGCGGGCCGGTCCGGGCATTGGCGATTTCATCGGACGGACAAACCGCGCTCTCGGGAAGCTTCGACTCAACGGCAATCCGCTGGTCGCTGGCACGCAATGCCGCCGACCAGGTGCTGCGTTTTCACGCCGACGCCGTGAACACGGTAGCGCTGCTCAAGGATGGCCGCGCGGCGACCGCGGGCGCTGACGGGCGTATTGCCATCTGGACTCCCGGCAATCCGCAGCCCGATGGCATGTTTGAAGGCCACACGGCGCCTGTCGCCGCCCTCGCATTGTCGCCCGATGGCGCGACACTGGCGTCGGCGTCATGGGATCATACGGTACGGCTCTGGCCGCTCGCGGGCGGCCTCCCGCGCGTGCTTGAGGGGCATACGCAGAACGTTAACGGCATAGCGTTCGCTCCGGACGGCCGCACGCTGGTAAGCGTAAGCTACGATCAGAGCGCACGCATCTGGCCGCTCGCAGACTCTGCCTCGCCCACCGTCGTCGCGATGCCTGTTCCGCTCAACGCCGTGGCCATCGGCGGCAACGGCGAGATCGCAACCGGCGGCGCCGACGGCAAGGTGTATTTCCTGTCTTCTGGCGGCGCACCTGCCGGCGACGTTGCGGCCGGGCCGAGACCGGTGATTTCGATCGCGATCTCACCGGACGGCGCGCTGGTGGCGGCTGCGAGCATCGGTGGATCCGTAGCGGTGATCGATCGCAGGATGCGCCGTCTGGCCCGTACCCTGGTCGGCCCCGGACTACCGGTCTGGTCGGTCGCATTTCTGCCTGATAGCCGCACCCTGCTCACCGGCGGTGCCGACAATATCATCCGCCGCTGGAATGCGGCGACGGGAGATGCGGTCGATCCGCTTGTTTTTGAAACGGCGGCTGACCCGCTGGCGGCCTATGCCGGCGACCGCGGCGCCGATGTGTTTCGTGCCTGTGTCGCCTGCCATACCCTTGACGCCGAGCAAGCCGACAGGGCGGGGCCGACTCTCGCCAACCTGTTCGGCCGGCGAATCGCGACCTTGCCGAGCTACATTTTTTCCGAGGCGCTGAAGCGCCTCGACATCATCTGGACCCCGGAGACGGTTTCAAAACTGTTCGAGATCGGGCCCGCGTCCTATACGCCGGGCACCAAGATGCCGGAGCAGCGCATCGGCTCGGAGCAGGATCGCGCCGCGCTGGTGCAATTTCTCGCGCGCGCGACAAAGAAATAGACGTTTCACACCCGGCCGGACATCGTCCCATCAGCCCCTGGCATTCATATTTCGCAGCACGAAACACGCGCCGCCGGCGCGGCGGATGCGGTTGCAAAGATCATCGGCGGCGACGCGGGTATCGGCGCCGATCCGGACCTGATAGAAGGTGCGGCTACCGCGGCTCCGCCACGTCGAGCCGAACAGGCTTGGATCCTGGTCGCCAATCACCGCGCTCAGCCGCTTCATCGCCCGCGCATACATCGATAGCGCACGGTCGCGATTGAAGCCGGCGGCGAGTTGCACGCCCCATAGCCGGTCCGCGCCCAGTCTTACATGCTGTTCGAGCTGGTTGACGAAAGGATTGGGCGCGCGCTTCAGCAGCGCCATCAGCTCCCGGCAAGTGGATGTCGGCGCACGGTCCGGCGGTTTGCCTTTCCTGCCTGCCGTGGCCCAGTCGTCGGCCGGGGATCCGGTGATGGCGAGAACGTAGTTGCGGGTTTCCGATGGCAACGTGCCGGTGCCCGCCAGCCATTCCTGCACCCGCCGCGGCCCGGCATTGTACGCCGCGGCAGCCAGACCGAGGTTACCGAACTGACTTCGCAACTCATTGAGGAATTCGGCGGATTTCGGCAGCGCCTGCACCGGGTCGAACGGATCGAGCAGCCGCCGCTCGTTCGCGGTCCCGGGCATGAATTGCGCGATGCCCTGCGCGCGCTGGCCACGGCGGGTCATCGGCCCGACCGCGTCGGATCGAAACCGGCTTTCCTGCCAGATCACGCGCGCAAAAAATTCCAGCGGCAGATCCTGTGCCTTCGCCGCTGATTCGACCATCAAGCAGATCGCTTCGCGGGTGTCGGTATCCCGCGCGGTTTCGGCCTTTTGCGGTTCCCCTTTGTTTTCGTCCGGATTGTTGCCCGCGTTGACGGGAACGTCCGCCATGGGCTTTGTGGCCTCGCTGGTCGAACCTGCAAGCGGAACTTCCTGCGCAACTGCCTGCGCGCAGGGCAAGCTGACCAGCACCAGGACCACGCAAAGTATGAGGCAAGGACCGATGATCGTTCGCGGCGTCATGTCAGCTTCCTGCAGACCGCTTTACACACGGAACCGACCTATTGAACAATGATGGCGCGTCTGCGGGAGCGCAAGACATGACCATATGGCGATTCCAAGCCTTCAATACTAAGCGCATATCCGGCCGGACAGACTGAAGCATCTTCAGCATCTCATTCCTGGTCGGGTTACGTGATCCGCGTACCCAGACCGCCGCAAGCAGAAGCCGTTTCTCGGCGTGTCGGTCGTGCTGGCGAAAGCGACGGCCGAGTCTACGGGATGTCGCCGGCGCGGCCGCATCCGCGACTGGATTTAGGTTAATGTCGGATATTCCTGAGAGCCGACCTCCGCATTGTGCAAGTTAGCGTATGGTGTTCTTCATTCACGGAGGTTGTTGATGTTGGATCGACGCCAGAGCGTGCGGGACAGGGTGTTCCTCGGGAGCGTAGCCTCGATCAACCATCGCGGCTCCACCATGGACTGCGCCGTGCGCGACATTTCCGAAGGCGGCCTCTGCGTCGAGTTCGAAAAAACCGCAAAACCGCCTGACGAGATGCGCATAACTATCACGCGAAAGGACCGCTCGTTTTTCGGAAAAGTGATGTGGCGGCAGGCCGGCAGGGTCGGCTTCGCATTCCGGAACATGACGGCGGCGGGCCTTCCGGCGACGACCGACCTCGACCGGCGGCTGCGCCGCAGCGAACACAAAAACCGTCAGCTTCAGCGCCGCATCAAGGAACTTACGGGCGAAGGCTGAGCGGTCTCGATCAAGGACAAGCGCAAAAAGGCCGGCGATTGCTGCCGGCCTTCATCTATCGATCGTCGTTTACACCTTGACCAGCGGACCGCGCGAGGCCGGTCCTTTCGACCCGCCACCAGGACCGCCCGGTTTCGGCTTGCGCGGCGGGGTTCGCTTGCGCGAGCCAGGCAGCTTTTCCGGCTTCGGTGTCACGGGCCCGTCAAGATACTCGAAGCTGATCTTTTCCAGTTCCACTCCAACGACCGCTTCGTCCTTCACCAGCACGACCCGAACGTGACCGCCGCCCTTCAGCTTGCCGAACAGCACTTCATCAGCCAGCGGCTTCTTGATGTGCTCCTGAATCACGCGGGCCATCGGCCGCGCGCCCATCTGCTCGTCGTAACCGTGCTGAATGAGCCAGGCCTTGGCCGGTTCGGACAGTTCGATGGTGACATCGCGATCGGCAAGCTGCACCTCGAGCTGCAGCACGAATTTTTCCACCACCATGCCGATCACCTCGGCATTGAGATGTGCGAACGAGATGATGGCGTCGAGCCGGTTGCGGAATTCGGGCGCAAACTGTCGGTTGATCGCCTCGTGGTCGTCGCCTTCCCGCTTGTTGCGCGTGAAGCCGAATGCCTGACGCGCCAGATCGGCCGCCCCGGCATTGGTCGTCATGATCAGGATCACGTTGCGGAAGTTGACGGCCTTCCCATTATGGTCGGTCAGCTTACCGTGATCCATGATCTGCAACAGTACGTTGTAAAGGTCCGGATGCGCCTTCTCGATTTCGTCCAGCAGCACCACGCAATGCGGATGCTGGTCAACGCCGTCGGTGAGCAGGCCACCCTGATCGAACCCGACATAGCCTGGAGGTGCGCCGATCAGCCGGGATACGGTGTGACGTTCCATATATTCCGACATGTCGAACCGGATCAGTTCGACGCCGAGCGACTCCGCCAGTTGCTTGGCGACCTCGGTCTTGCCGACGCCGGTCGGCCCGGAGAATAAATAGGACCCGATCGGTTTCTCCGGCTCGCGCAAGCCGGCCCGCGCAAGCTTGATCGAGGCCGACAGCGCCTCGATCGCCTTGTCCTGGCCGAACACCACGCGCTTCAGCGTCTGCTCAAGATGCTTGAGCACCTCCGCATCGTCCTTGGACACGCTCTTCGGCGGTATCCGCGCCATGGTGGCGATGGTGGTCTCGATTTCCTTGATGCCGATGGTCTTCTTGCGCTTGTTCTCGGCGACCAGCATCTGCGCCGCACCGGACTCGTCGATGACGTCGATGGCCTTGTCGGGCAGCTTGCGGTCATGGATATAGCGGGACGAGAGCTGAACCGCGGCCTCGATGGCCTCGTTGGTATATTTCAGCCGGTGATAATCTTCGAAATACGGTTTCAGGCCTTTCAGGATTGCGATGGCGTCCTCGACCGTCGGCTCGTTGATGTCGATCTTCTGGAACCGACGCACCAGCGCGCGATCCTTTTCGAAATGCTGCCGGTATTCCTTGTAGGTGGTCGAGCCCATGCAGCGGATCGTGCCCGACGCCAGTGCAGGCTTGAGCAGATTAGAGGCATCCATCGCGCCGCCGGACGTGGCACCTGCCCCGATCACGGTGTGTATTTCGTCGATGAACAGGATTGCGTTGGGATGGGCTTCGAGTTCCTTGAGGACTTGCTTCAGCCGCTCCTCGAAGTCGCCGCGATAGCGCGTACCCGCCAGCAGCGTGCCCATGTCGAGCGAAAATACCGTTGCGGCCGCCAGCACCTCCGGCACTTCGCTGTCGACGATGCGCTTGGCGAGACCCTCGGCGATCGCGGTCTTGCCGACGCCGGCCTCGCCCACGAACAGCGGATTGTTCTTCTGCCGGCGGCAGAGCACCTGGATCGCCCGGTTGATTTCGGAGTTCCGTCCGATCACCGGATCGATCTTGCCGTCGCGCGCCTTCTTGTTCAGGTTGACGCAATAGGTGTCGAGCGCGTCGCCCTTTTTCTTGGAATCTTCGCCGTTCTTTGATTCGGTTTCCTCGTCAACGCCGCGCACCGGTCGCGCCTCGGATACGCCCGGCCGTTTGGCAATGCCATGGCTGATATAGTTGACGGCGTCATAACGCGTCATGTCCTGCTCCTGCAGGAAATACGCGGCGTGGCTTTCGCGTTCGGCAAAAATCGCGATCAGCACGTTGGCGCCCGTCACTTCTTCACGACCCGACGACTGGACGTGAATCACCGCGCGCTGGATCACGCGCTGGAAGCCCGCAGTCGGCTTGGCGTCGTCGGCGCCGTCCGTGATCAGATTTTCGAACTCAGTTTCGAGATAGTTGACCAAACTGGTGCGCAACTTGTCGAGATCGACGCTGCAGGCCCGCATCACGGCAGCGGCGTCCGAATCGTCGATCAGCGACAGCAGGAGATGCTCGAGCGTCGCGTATTGATGGTGGCGCTCGTTTGCTATCGCCAGCGCGCGGTGGAGGGATTGTTCAAGGCTTTGAGAAAAAGTCGGCATTCGCGTCCTCTATGGCCCTTGCCATCATCATGATCGCCGTCATCGCGTCAGGCAACAACAACCTTTATCATATAGTTACGCTTGATTACGGCGAAAGACTGGTTCCCCCGGGCCGTAACTTCAATGCAAGACCCATTCCGGTTCGGGCGATTTCCCCAAGCCTACTTCTTTTCCATTACGCATTGCAAAGGATGCTGATGCTTGCGGGCGAAATCCATCACCTGCGTAACCTTGGTTTCGGCGATCTCATAGGTAAAAACCCCGCACTCCCCAATTCCGTGATGATGGACGTGCAGCATGATCTTGGTCGCCGCTTCGGCGTCCTTCTGGAAAAACTTCTCCAGCACGAGAACGACAAACTCCATCGGAGTGTAATCGTCGTTCAATATCAATACGCGGTAGAGGTTGGGGCGCTTGGTCTTCGGCTTGACCTTGGTGATGACCGACGTGCTGGGACCGCTTGGTCCACCGGCGCGGCCCTCATCGTCCTTGCCCATTCGGGGAACAAAGGCGGCGCCTTCGAACGTCGCGGATGGGGCGATATTTGAAACCGGCTGTAGCATGGCTCAGGTGTTCGAAATCCCCACAGGAAGACCTCACGACGGCCCGGCAACGGTTCCTGCCGAAGCCATCGTCAGGTTTCAGGGCAGTTTCCCGAATCGCCGCTCCCGACCGCCCCCGACCCGTTTGCTGGATCGATGACGAGGAATATGGGACCGCATTGGACCTGCCGCAAGCGCTCAAATATTCCTCGATATCACCGCGCGCCGTCCAATTCCGGCCGCGGCCGAATTCCCGAAGTTAATCAATCCTGCGCGACTTGATAAAAAGCAGCCATGCGGCGTTTAGCGCCTGTTGACAATGGCGGCAGTCTGTCCGGCTGGACCGCGACATATCCAGCAATTTACCGGTTTTCTCAGGACAGCTTTACCGCCTGTTTAGTCATGGCGGCGGAAATAGGGGCCAGAAGCCATATCCGGTGACGGTCATGTTCAATGCATTACTTCGCGATCACGTTTGCAGCCCGGCCAGGCGATTCACCGGGGCTGAGGAAGGCAATATTGCGGTAACTTTCGCCATCGCGCTCGTCCCGATCCTCGGTTTCGTCGGCGCCGCGGTCGACTATACCCGTGCCAACGCCGCGCGTTCCTCGATGCAGGCGGCACTGGATTCGACCGCGTTGATGGTTTCGAAGGACCTTTCCCAAGGCGTCATCACCCCGTCCCAGGTTTCGACCAAAGCGCAGTCCTATTTCAACGCGCTCTATACCAACAACGACGCCAAGTCGGTTTCGGTCAGTGCAACCTATACGGCCAACAGTTCAATGGGCTCCAATATCCAGGTCAACGGATCCGGTGCGGTAACCACCGACTTCCTGAAGGTGGCGGGTTTTCCCACCATCAATTTCAATACCAGTTCGACGGCTGCATGGGGCAACGTGCGGATGCGCGTCGCTATGGCACTGGACAATACCGGCTCAATGGCCGACGACGGCAAAATGCCGGCGATGCAGAAAGCCGCTAAAGCCCTGGTCGATCAGTTGAGCGACCTCGAAAAGACCAAAGGCGATATCTACATCTCGATCATTCCGTTCGCCAAGGACGTCAATGTTGATAACAGCAATAATAATCAGAGCTGGATCGACTGGACCGACTGGGATGCGGCAAATGGAACCAGCACCTGCACCAGCTATAACTGGTGGGGCGGCTGCCAGAGTTCGACATGGACGCCGGCCAATCACAACAAATGGACCGGCTGCGTCACCGACCGCGATCAGGACTACGACACCAAGAACACCGCGCCGACCACCAGCGCCACCCGTTTCCCAGCCGAAGAATATGTCTCCGGGAGCGAAAAATATTGCAAGTCGGGCAACAACCCGTATCTGCAGCCGATCTTGCCTCTGAGCTACGACTGGAGCGCGATCAAGCAAAGAATTAGTGACATGCAGCCGACCGGGAACACCAACCAGGGAATCGGCATGGCATGGGCCTGGATGTCGCTCACCCAGTCTGCCCCGCTGAACGCGCCGGCGAAAGATTCCAACTATACCTACAAGGACGCGATCATCCTGCTGTCCGACGGTTTGAACACGCAAAATCGCTGGTACAGCAACGCGTCGCAGATCGATGCGCGCCAGAAGACGCTATGCGACAATGCCAAAGCCGCCGGCATCACGGTCTACACGATCCAGGTCAATACCGGCGGGGATCCGACCTCCGCCGTCCTGCAATATTGCGCCAGCGGCTCGCAGAACTTCTACGTGGTGACGACGGCGAGCCAGACCGCCTCCGTGTTCAGCTCAATCGGGACATCGCTCTCAAAACTGCGTGTCGCGAAGTAACGGAGAAGTACCTCAAGACTCCTATTAAAAAAAGCCCGGCCGCGAGGGCCGGGCTTTTTTCGGCTGCAGTCTTGAATTAGCGTGCGGCAGCGGGATTGAATTTCGCAATCAGACCTTCGAACGGCTTGTAGGTCTGCTGGGCGAGATCGCCGTAAAGCTCGGCGATCTTCTGCGATTCCGCCACGAAGGTCTCATAGGCCGATTTCGCGTATTCGGTCTGCACTTCGATCGCCTTGTCCAACGACTTGACGCCGGCCAGTTTCTCGACGAACGACTTGCCTTCTTCGAACGACTTCTTGGTATAATCGCCGTAAGCACTAGCGATGGCTTCAAAGCCGCTCTGCAGCGTATTCGCCGACGCCGCGGCCGTTTCGAAGTGCTCTTTTCCGTACTGCTGAATATCTTCGACCTTAACCACGAGGAATCCTTCCCAGACTGATGTGTACCGGTCCGCCGGGAAACGTCCCGGGCCTGACCACGCAGGTTGAATAATGCGCCGCACAATAGAGGTCAAGGAAATTGTGCATCGCACAATCACTGCCAACACCCATGCTGCTTGCAACGGTTGCTTAACCGTTTGGAAACTCCAGCCACCTACTTTGATTCTCAGCGTTGTTCATGGTCCGGTCCGCAAGCCGAAAACTCACGTGAGCGCAGGGTCTTAGGCGGATGGCAAAGATGTCTGCCATCGTCGCAAAGGGGCTTGACCACGTCGCATGCCGACAGGCGGGGGGCGCAGACCGCCGTCGGGCATAATTTGGCCTCACGAACCGGTGATCTATAGTGAAAATGGGACGGGGAAGTTTATGTTTCGCACGACCTCAACACGCGCCCTTCGGGTTTGCGTTCTCGGGCTAGCAACCATCACCACCGCCGTCATCTTTACCAACGATACCGCCGACGCGCGTCGCTCCAGACACCGTTATCACGCCCGCCACCATGAGGCGCGGCCGAGCTACAGTCCGGCTTTCTCCTCGATTATCGTCGACGGCAATTCAGGCGCAACGCTGAGCGCCAATAACCCCGACGCGTCGCGCCATCCGGCTTCTCTCACCAAGATCATGACGCTTTATCTGCTGTTCGAGGGCCTCGACGCCGGCAAGATCAAGCTCGACTCCGAAATGGAGGTTTCCGAGCACGCCTCCGAACAAGCACCGACCAAGCTCGGTTTGCGCCCAGGCCAGACCATCAAGGTTGAGGACGCGATCAAAGGATTGGTGACACGCTCGGCCAACGACGCCGCAGTCGTGATCGCCGAAGCCCTCGCCGGCGATGAAGATGATTTCGCCAAGTTGATGACGCGCAAGGCACGTGCGCTCGGTATGACCCGCACCATATATCGTAATGCCTCGGGACTTCCGGATGACGCCCAGGTCACCACCGCACGCGACCAGTCCACCCTTGGTCGCGCCATCCAAGATCGGTTCCCGCGATATTACCGGTATTTCTCGACCAGTGCGTTCAACTACCACGGACACTCGATCCGCAATCACAACAGGCTGCTCGGCACCGTAGAAGGGGTCGACGGCATCAAGACCGGCTATACCCGCGCCTCCGGCTTCAACCTGGTGACCTCGATGCGCCGTGGCAACCGGCATTTGGTCGGCGTGGTAATGGGCGGGCGCAGCGGAGGTTCCCGTGACGCCGCGATGCGGAGTCTGCTGGCGGAAAATCTCGAAAAGGGAGCGACTAGACGCACCGTCGCCGCGATCACCGAACGCAGCACGTCAGACGCCAACGCCGAGGTCGCGGAAGATCAAGCCCAGTCGCGTCCGACCCAAATGGTCCAAGTCCGGGGTGCGATGCAGGTCGCGTCGGCGGCGCCGGAGGAAGCGGCGCCGATGCGTACAGCTCCCGTTGTCACGAAACCATCCATCGTCGCCAATGCAACAGCCGCGTTGCCGCCGACTCAAGCGAAACCTGAACCGGCTCCGCTCACCAGCGGCGTGATTCAGGCTCAGCAGATGGCCGCGATTCCCGGATCGTCCGAACCCATGAAGCCGGTTCGGATACGGACCGTCCAGGTCCGGGCCGGCCAGATGAAGCTGGCGTCGGCCGACCCGGCACAGCCGGCACAGCCGGCAACGGCGGTCACCAATGCGATCCCTGTTGCACGCTCCGCGGTGCCGGAGACGTCAGGTTCGGTGGTGGCAAAGGCGGAGATGAACAAGATCGCGATGCCGCCGCAGCCGGCGAACCATGGCACCGGAAATGGCCTGCTCGGCGTGCTGCCAGCATCGAGCATACCCACTTCGCAGGCCATGGCTTCGGCTGACAGTTCCTCCCGCATTCAGCCGCAGCCGCAAGCCATTCAACAGAACGGGGCCATCAGACCGGTTGCGGCACGTACGGGGTGGATCATCCAGGTCGGCGCGCTTGAAACCGAAGGCGAAGCGCGGCAGCGCCTGGAGACGGCGCGCGATCAGGCCCGCGGCATGCTCGGCAAGGCGGACCCGTTCACCGAGGCGGTGGCCAAGGGGGAAAAGAAACTATTCCGCGCCCGTTTCGCCGGCCTCGATCGCGATCAGGCCGAGGCAGTCTGCAAGACGCTGAAGCGCTCCGACATCTCCTGCATCGCTATCAGGAACTGATCCGAAACAACCTGAAATCAGTCGTTTCCTTAAGACGGCCGGGGTTCGCTCCGGCCTTCGCATTTCAGCCTGGCCCGGCACATTTCCGGGCGCCGAAACCTCTCATCAAGAATTCTTCGTTATAAACAAGTAACCAACGATCGATCACGCCGGATAACGGCGGGCGGCAGGGCGTAACAGAGCAGAAGCAACTCACGGTTTGTAGCGTTGATAGCGTACCGGAGTTAGCTGCGATGAGTGCGAAGCAAAGTGTCCTTGGCCTCGTTTACACGGGCGGCCAGATATGTCGACCCCCCTTGGTCGGGATGCAGTTTCTTCATCAAGGCTCGGTGCGCGCGGCCGATCTCGTCGCTCCCCGCCCCCGCTTGCAGGCCAAGGATCTGATAGGCCTCCTCCGTCGTCATTTTGCCGCTCGCCGCCGGGCGGCTCTGCCCCCGTGCCGCATCTCCCTGCGCGTCCTGACGCCAAGCGGGAAACCTGCGGTCCAGATAGCTTTCAAGTAACGCCACGCTCTCGGCGTCGAAGCCGGACATTATCTCAGCCAGTTGAGCTAGGTCGAATTCGTCCAGCGAGCGGCCGGCATGGGGTCCGGCCACGATCCGGCCGGCAAGTTCACCGCTGTCGTGATCGAGCGTCATGTCGAGAAACCGCGAGCGAACCTCGGAAGCCTGTCCCGGCGACCGCTTGGTGCGGGAGCCGAACAGGCCACCGATACTGTTGAACCCTGACGCTCCGAACGGCGACCAGCCGAGCAGTCCGGCGCCGAAAAGGCCGAGCGGGATTGCGACTGCAAGTTCGCCCTTGATGCCCGTAAATATGGCCGCCGCAAGCGCCATCACGCCGCCGCCGATCTTAATCGCGCGCGCAAGCACGACCGGATTGGCCGCACGAAACATCTGCAGTAGCGAATAAAGCACGATAACGGCGACGGCGCCGGCGATCAGCGTGGGCATGAACAATAGATAGTATGTTGTCGGTCGTTGCGAAAGCGGACGGTTACTTCATCTGCCCGAGCAACCGCGCCGCGCCGTTCCCGGTCTTCGACAGCCGCAACAGCGCCTCACGGCCGCCTGTGGCATAGGCCGCCGCTGCCCGCAGCAGTTCGCGCAACTGCGCCGCAGCACCCGGCTCGAAGCGGCACCAGGCGCCGCCGGTCAGGCGCGCTATCTCGCGAAACGCCTGTTCAGCGGTACCGTCGTGGCCTTCTTGAAACAGGAATACCGGCACTTTAAGCAGCCCAAGCTCTCCGGCCTTGGCGCAGAGATCGTCGATCGGCTCTTCCATGGCGTCGCCGACGAATACCACCGCCCTAACGCCGGATGCGACCGCCTCGCGTCGCGCCTCCGACAGCACTTTGCCGATCTGCGTGTTGCCGCCCTGACATGCGATGCTGCTCATCAGTTTGGCGAGTTGCACGGGTTCGGAAATCCAGGTGCTGGCACGGCATTCGTTGAGACCCCGATAATAGACGAGGCGAATATCGAGGCTGCCGATCGCAGCCGCCTCGCGGAACATGTCGGCCTGCAGCGCGCATGCCATATCCCAGGTCGGCTGCCGGCTCATGGTGGCGTCGAGCGCAAATACCATTCGGCCTTTTGCTCCCGGCGCGCGCGGCGACATTGCGCGCGCCTTGGCGACAAAGGCCGCGATGTCTTCCGACGTCGATGGTTTTGGTTTCAGTCCTAAGTCGGACTTGCCGGTCGCCGGCTGGACAGCCGCAACTCCGCTTGATGCTCCTGGTTTGGTCGGTTCGCTGGACATGACGGCTCGCAAAGACTGCAAGCTCCCTGTGGCGCTCAAGGCCGATAATTCGCCAACCGCTAGTTCGCCGCGGGCTTGTACATCGCAACCGGTCCCGGAGCATCGGTCAAATCAGGAACCTTGGTGGGCACTGGCGTCAGCTGACTGTTATCCGTGTCGTCCAGGAACTTGTCGAGCATGCCCTGGATGGTCGACTTGGCTTCGTCCGGGCCGGTATCACGCATGTCGTTATGCTGGAAACCGGTATTGACTACCGTAATTCCGGACTTCTCGCAGACGTCGTCATCCGGAACGACACCCGGGTCCGGCTTGAAGACCGAATCCTTGGAGCGGAATGACAAAATTTTGAACTTGGCATCCGTCATGAAGGGCACGCGCAGATTGTCCAGTGTGACGACCTTCTTCACCTGATCGGGATACTCCCTGGCGAAATACATCGAAATGTCGCCGCCCATCGAATGCCCGACGATGGTCACCTTGGCATAGTCGGCGTTGGGTTGGACTTTCTTCATCTTCTCGACAGCAAAATGGATGTTGGCTACGCCGCGCTGAATCTGCGGTAGACGGCCGACATAAAGCTCGCCAACCTTGGTCACCATTGGCGGATCGGTGGGCAAATCGTGCTGGGGACTGATCGACAGGTAGCCACGCGCTGCAAAGACGTTCGCAAGAAAGGAGTATTCGGTATTTTTGACGGTATTGCCGTGATTGAGGATGGCAACCGGCAGCTTGATCATGCCGGCGTTGGCCTGCATCTCCCTGTCGCGTCGTACTGCAACATCGACGGCAACCAAGCGGTTATCGCGCGCAGGATCGTAGAAGGTCAGCGTCTCATGCCGGATCGCCCACTTGCTCGCAGTGAAGTATCCGACGACGAGCAGCGTGCAAACCAAAAGCAGGACTACAATTCCACGCTTCATGTTTTTTCCTGTACGCCCTAAGTTCAATACCACCTGCGGCTTAAACTCGGCCGTCCTTTCTAACAATATAGGTCACAGCGACGTGACACAAAGGTCAAAAATTGTAAATTCGCCGCAATATCTTTGTGCGTTGCACCTTAATTTTGAGCAACGATCCGCGTTATTATACCACCGCAACCGTATCCCTCTCCCGAATCGGGACGGAACATACGTAAAACCGCATACCAGGCCAAAATGTTCCCGGCCAGCGCGATGGCGACGTTTTAGCTTCAGGCGGCCCGTATCGACTGAAGGAAGCCGTCGACTTCGAGCTTGAGCTTGTGGGCCTGGCTCGACAGCGATTGTGCCGACGACAGCACCTGTCCCGACGCGGAGCCGGTATCCGCTGCTCCCCGATATACGTCGACGATGGCGCTACCGACCTGTGCCGCTCCGCTGGAGGCCATCTGCACGTTGCGAGCGATCTCGCGGGTCGCCACGCCCTGCTCTTCCACAGCGGCCGCGATCAGTCCCGACACCTCGGATATCCGCAGAATAACCGCGCCGATCTGCTTGATCGCCTCGACGGAGTCGGTGGTGGCGGCCTGCATACCGGAAATCTGGACGTCGATCTCCTCGGTCGCCTTTGCAGTCTGCGCCGCCAGCGCCTTTACTTCCTGAGCGACGACGGCAAAGCCGCGGCCCGCATCGCCCGCTCGGGCGGCCTCGATGGTCGCGTTCAGCGCCAGAAGATTGGTTTGCTCGGCGATGCCGGTTATCAATCTGACGACGTCGCCGATCCGGCCGGCTGCCCGCGACAGTGTGTTGATGCGAGCATCTGTGGTCTTTGCGTGCTCGACAGCGGAGTGCGCGATGCTGCTGGATGCCAACACTTGACGGCCGATTTCTCCGACCGACGCCGTCATCTGCTCGATCGCCGCGGCCACCGTTCGAATACTGCCGGCGGCCTCGTTCGAGGCCCCTGACACCACGCCCGACAGCTCAAGAGTGGTCTCCGCGGTCCTGGTCAGCGTCGAAGCTGCGGTTTCAAGTTCGGTCGACTCGGAGGAGAGTTTGTCGACGATTGAGCCAACCGCGCCCTGAAAATCGGACGCCAGCCGCAGCCGTTCCTCGCGGCGCAGAAGCGATTGCGCCTGCTGATCTGCAAGTTGTTCGGCACGCAAGCGCTCGGTTTCGATCATATGATCCTTGAATATCCAGGCGGCCCCGGCCATTTCGCCGATCTCGTCGCGGCAATGAAGCCCGGGCAGGACAACATTGAAGTCGCCCCCGGCAAGCCTCGTCAGCGCCGATGTCATCGCCAAAATCGGCTGCGAAATCGCCCGGCCCAGCAGCAACGACAACGCGCACATCGTCAGCGCTGCCAACGCCAGCGCGGCGGCCATCCGCAACTTCATGGCATCGCGAAATATCATTTCCGAAGCGTTTGCGGCGCCGGCGAGCCGGTCAATCTCTTTCACGATGCCGATCAGCGCCGGCTCAAAGCCGCCGAAGGTCTTCATGATGTCGGCTTCGGCACGCGCCACGTCCCGCGCGCCGCGGACCCAATCGGCAAAGTCGTGGCTGTACCGGTCCAGGTTGAGTGAAAGTTTTTCCTGCACGGCGTAGGGTAAGTCCAGCTCGGTCAACACTAAGCTGAACGCCACCACTGCGTTCGTGAATCCGGCTGCGTATCTGTCATCGCGCCACAACATGAAATCCTTTTCATGCCGCCGCATGGTCAGTAGCCGGCTGGTCAGCTTGGGATCGTTGATTTCGTCGACCCCGGCCTCGATGATGTCGACTGCCTTGCGCAACGATCCGGTTAGCCCGCCCCTCTCGTCGAAGCCGATTTTTGCTTGAATCAGCGCCAGGACGGCAAAATCATTGCCGTAGCTCTCAAATCCGTCGTGTACGAGAGCGATCTTTTCCGACAGATCGATATAGCCTGCGGACTGAACCCTTGTCTTGAGTTCGTCGAAATCGCGGCCGATCGCACCTGATAACTGCGCATGATGCTGCACATAGGAATCATGCTTGCGCAGCAGAAAGTCCTTTTCATCGCGCCGCGCCTCCAGCATCTCGATCGAGATACGTTTGGTAAGATCGGAGATGGCACGGCTGTCCTCAGCCACCTTGCGGGAGGCGTCCTGGGACCAAGTTCCTTGCTGATAGATCAGTCCGACCATGGCCAGACCGACCACGCCGACGCAACCGATGGCGGCGACCTTGTGAGTGAGCCGGAGATGAAAGCGAACGGGCCGCATGAAGCCTCGGCTAACTGGCGTTGAAAAAGTGTGCCGCGCGTGATCGAGCGGGCAATTTGCCCATAATAAGCGCAAAACTACCGCAAACATGGCTAACGATTGCTTAAAGACATGCCGGAATGACGATGCGGACTTGGCCAATCAGGCGCCGAGGATGTCGTGGGTTTCGAGGGGCTTGTCGACCTGTGCGAACCACTCGGCGCGGTTGGCGGCGCGGCGGCGGCCGCGTTCGTCGAGCGGCAGTTTTAATTGGCGCAACAGGCTGGTGACTTCCTCCCGGGCCGTGACATGCCCCATGCTGGGCCTGGTGCCAAGCGTCGCCGCATCGAGGTCGTCGAGCGCGGTCAGCCCGCGCGGGAAAAATTCGCGGTAGACGACGCGTTCGGCAAAACCATCGACTGCGCGGAAGCCGAGCCGAAGCGACAAATCTTCGAGGCTATCGGCGACGAGCCGCTTGTTGCGCGATCCGAGTATCGACAGCCGGTTCCGGACCACGATCCAGTCGGTGCTGGCGCCGTCAAGCTGGCGGCGCTTGCGCCGGGCGTCCCGCACCATCTCGGAATAGTGGCTTTCGCCGGTCACCGAATAGGTCGCCGGGTCGACAGTGCCGAGGACGTCGAAATCCAGAAAGCTATCATTGATCGGCGTTACCAGCGTATCGGCCATCGAGTGAGCCAGGCGCATCAGATAAGTGTCGGATCCCGGCGTATCGATGACGATAAAATCGAATGTCCGCTCCGCCGTGCTGACGGCGTCCATGAACTGCAGAAATTCCGAGGATTCGTTGTCCGCGATCTGCATGGTGTCGCCGAGCTTGATGCAGCGATGAACCGGAAGTTCGAGATCGAGGCCGGTGCGGCGCGCCCAGGCCCGCCGGTTGGCGATGTAGCGGGTAAAGCTTTGCTGGCGGCAATCGAGATCAATGGTGGCGACGCGCTGACCGGCTTTAAGCAGGGCAACGGCGACATGGAGGGCGGTGGTGGATTTTCCCGAACCGCCCTTCTCATTGCCCAACACGACCACATGCGCCGTGCCTGACTGCCCCTGACTTGCCTGCACCAACATATCCTGACCCCTGCCGATATCTTCAAATCGCGGCCCACTCGGGGTCAAGCGAAATGCGCGGTAAAACCCTCAAATCGCTGACCGTCTGCTTTAATCATGAATCCGGGCCGCGACGCGTCGGGTCTATTATGGATATTGCCCGCCCGCGGACACCCTGCGGACCGACGACAAAACTTGCGTCACGGGGACAGGCTTGGCGGCGAGCGGCGCGCTTTGATAAGGTCCGCATTCAAGCCCGAACGCCGAAAACGGGCGCCCCGCTTGCCCCTTACAGATCGAGCCGCGATGTCCCGAAGTCCTATGATCGTTCGCACGCTGCCAGCGCTGCGCCGCGCACTTGATGGACATCGCGCGAAGAAAGCCACCATCGCGCTGGTCCCCACCATGGGGGCGCTGCATGACGGCCATGTGTCGCTGGTGCGGCTGGCGAAACGCCGCGCGGCAAAGGTCGTGGTTTCGATTTTCGTCAACCCCGCCCAGTTTTCGCCGACCGAGGATTTCAGCTCCTACCCCCGGACCTGGAAAACCGATGTGGCCAGGCTCGCAGCCGAGCATGTCGATCTGATCTGGAACCCCGACGTCAAGACGATGTATCCGGCTGGCTTTGCCACCAAAATTCTGACCGAGGGTCCTGCGACGGCCGGGCTGGAGGACCGCTTCCGGCCGCATTTCTTCGGCGGTGTCACCACCGTGGTCGGCAAGCTGTTCACCCAATGCCGGCCGGATATGGCCCTATTCGGCGAAAAGGATTTCCAGCAACTTCGGGTGATCACGCAGATGGCCCGCGATCTCGACCTAGGCGTCAGGGTGATCGGCAGCCAAACCGTGCGCGAACGCGATGGCCTCGCAATGTCGTCACGCAACGTCTACCTGTCGACCGAGGACCGCATGATGGCACCGGAGCTGTATCGCGCGATGAAGAAAACCGCCATGCGCGTGCGCGGCGGCGATGATCTCAAGGCGGCTGTGGTCGAAGGCGCGCGATTGATTACCGCGGCGGGCTTTGTGCTAGACTATTTCGAGGCGCGTCACGCCCGGACGCTGGCGCCAATCAAATCCGCGAAGGATGGACCGATCCGTCTGCTGGTCGCCGCCAAAATCGGTAATACGCGGCTAATCGACAATATTGCAATTTAGAGCAATCCAAGGTCGCGCAATTCCCGGCGCAGCGGTTCCGGCATTGCCGCAATGCTGGCTGAAAACTTACCGAGATCGGGCGGCGCGGCGCTTTCTTCGAAATAACGCCAGCCCTGAAACGCCCGCATCGGCCGCGGCGACACCGCGATCACCTTGGGCTGCATGATCAGACGGCATCGCCCGATACCGTCGCGATCGCGGAACGGCTCGATCGCGATGATTTTTTCCCGCGCGGCGATTTCGCCGCGGATCACCCAATACAGGGAGCCGCCAGCGAGCAATTCCTGATCGCGCTTTGGCGTCATCCGGGTGATGTGAATATGGTGCTGCGGCAGTTTCCTTTGCTTTGCCGTCCGCATGCGTTCGGCAACCCAGCTTCTGAGTTCTTTGATCGATTCGCAGCCGACGGCGAGCTTAATGAGATGCAGGGACATGATGTGAGATTAGCTTTTGGCGGCAGCTTTAGGAAGGATCAGTCGTTGTTTGCGGCGGCCGGCACAGGCACGCCGGGAGCCGGTGCGAGCTGAACCGGTGCGGCGGCCGGCCGAGATTTCGGCGCCTGTTTTTTAGCTGCGGCCGTTGCCGGAGCCGGACGCGGTATCGGCGGCGGTGTATTCGCTATCGCCGCCGGCGGTGAACGTGGCGCGGGAGGCGCCGTGCTCGGCACGGCCGGTTCAGGGGTCATGATATTGACCGGCGGGGTCGAAGCTGCGCTGGGAAACTCGGCGTTGGTCGGCTTGCCAGTCGGCATGGTCGTCGGAAGCACCGCGACGGCCGCAGCGGGAAGCGTTGCGGGCGTGTTCCATGACGGCGAATAACGTGAAATCAAGCCGTCATAGATCCGCTCGTCCATGTTGGCTGCAATCTGGTTGTGATCCGTCAGCGACCGATACGCTGCGCATTCCGCGGGCTCACAACGCTCGCGGGCAGACAGCACATAAGCCATCAGACCATAGCGGTCCCGCTCCACGGACCGCCGCAATGCCTGAAGCTCGGGCGTCATGCTCTTGTTGGCGGTGGCAACATCGCCGAATGCGGTTAACCGCGTAATTCGCGCCGCGGCATACGACACCGCGGCCGCCGCGGCATCGGCCGAGCCAAACAAAGCTTTTTCGCAAGCGGCGAGTACGGTTTCGCCCGCCACATCGTCAATGCACGACAAGGCGGGCAGTGTCGCCGTCGCTACCTGCGGCGGCTCGAGATCACGCAGAGCGCTGCCGCCATCCGGACCGTAGCCGTGAATGGTCGCGGCGACGGCGACGCCGATCGCCAGCAGCGAAATCACGCTCAGGGCGCTGTTGGCGACGGATTTCTCGGCGCGCAACAATATGATGAGCACGATAAGCGCGAAGAAGCCAGCCGCGGCCAGGGTCAGCCACATCGGAAATGTCGGCGACCGCCAGATTTCATTGACCGATGGTAGCCAAGCCCAATTCATGCGCGATGTCCTTCGCAGCATAAAACGCTTACAGCGAGTAAATGCCGATTCGCCTCCCACTAAGTGGACGCAGATTGCGTCAACTTAACTGCGATACTCGCTCTAATTGCAATGTGACGGAACGTTCGATGACATGTCGGCGCGGGCGCAACGCCACTCAACCAACGTCGAGCTGGCTCTCCTTGGCCACCCGCTCAAACGCTTCGGTCGAACTCTTGATCCGGTACTGACAATCATCGCCATCGGTCGGCAGCAGCCGGATCACCTCATAAGTGCCACTGGCGGCCGGACGGGCGACATTGCTGGCAGTAAAATAGACGGTCTCACCCACGACAAACTTGTGCTTCAACGCCTTCTCCATATACGGAAATGCCGGCTCTACTCACTGTTCCGGTAGCTGCGCCGACTGAAAATCCCCGCCGTCATATAGCACGCGTCGAGCCCGTTTGGCCAGTCACATCAGGACATGGCAAATGTGCAAATTTTTCAGTTCTTTCAGCGAGATAGGTTAGTATTTCAAAGCGCCGGCCGTAAGTATCAGGCATTCCGGCAAAATTGATGCCCGAAACCGATTATAGCAGCGCAGCACCAAAGCGTGTTGCCGTTGGCGACTAGAGTACCTATCTGCCTGAAAGGCACAGCCGGATTGCGTCAATGCGATTATCCGGACGGGACGCCCAGCCACACTAAATTGCGACATTAGCGACCAACGGCATATCGCTTCGATATGCGCGTCAACGGTCAGGACAGCCTATGGCTATCGAACATGCCTCAGCGCAGGCCGTGCGCAAGCCTTGGGGGGTCGCCGATCTCACTCCATGGAGCGGTATTGACGGTTCTGGCGACGCAGTCGGAGAGCTATGGTTTCGGCGTCCCGATAAAGATGCGCCAATCCCGGCCTTGCTGCTCAAATTGCTGTTCACGAGCGAACCGCTGTCAATCCAGGTTCATCCCGATGATGCGTTTGCGCACTCCATCGGCCTGCCCAACGGCAAAACCGAAGCATGGTACATCCTGTCGGCAACGCCGGAGGCGCGGATTGCCGTTGGATTGAAGCGACATCTCACGCGACAGCAATTGCGCGGATCGATCAAAGACGGCTCGATTGCCGGTCTTGCTCAATGGCGCTCGGTGCGGAGAGGCGACTTCATTTCCATTCCTGCAGGGACGATCCACGCCATCGGCGCCGGCATCATGCTTGCCGAGATTCAGCAAAATAGCGACGTAACGTTCCGCCTGTTCGACTATGGCCGGCAGCGCGAGTTGCACGAGGAAAACGCCGTCGCTGTTGCCGATGCCCGGCCGGCTCTAACCGAGGCCGTTGCACGACACCTCAGCGATGAGCGCTGGGCTCTCATCGCAAGCCCGCATTTCGTACTTGAACGGATCAAACTTCCGGCGAACTCGACCTGGGCGATCATCGCCGACAAGGAAACCTGGATTCTCGTGATCGAGGGCCTTGCGAAGATCGGAGCGACCAACACGACTGTCGGAGACGTCATTTTCGTCGAAGCGGATCGCGCCATCATTGAAGTTGGACCGAATGGGATGAGCAGCCTGATCGCCTATCCCGGACCGGACCCCATTATGTCCCTGCTGCAGGAAGCTGGAGCGCAAATGACCAAATCTGTCGGCGCGTTCGGGGTACATGTGCCGAAACCAAACGAGATCGTCGAGGTGCAGACATGACCCCGCTCCGCCGTATCGCCTTCATAGGCAATTCGTTGCCCCGCCGCTGCGGCATCGCGACATTTACGACCGACCTGCACCAGGCGATAGCGGTGTCACGACCAGATATCGATACCTGCATTGTGGCGCTGACCGATCATGGTCAGCGCTATGAGTATCCGGCTGCTGTGGGTTTGCAGATCAGGGACGGCAATATCGATGATTACGTCCGCGCCGCGGATTTTCTGAACGCCGGCCGGTTCGACGCCGTGTGCCTGCAGCACGAATTCGGAATCTTCGGCGGCGAAGCCGGCGCCCACATCCTGGTGCTGCTGTCGCGCCTCACCATGCCGGTACTGACCACGCTCCACACCGTACTGGCCGAGCCCTCAGCCAAGCAACGCGACGTGCTGGAGCGCATAACCGAGGCGTCATCGAAGGTCATCGTGATGGCCAAAAAAGGCCGCGAACTGCTGCGCAGCGTCTATCAGGTGCCGGATGACAAAATCGAAGTCATCGCTCACGGCATTCCCGACGTGACTTTTGTCGCGCCCGATGCGGCGAAAGCAAAGCTCGGATTCGGCGGACGGACGGTCATTCTCACATTTGGCCTGCTGTCTCCCAACAAGGGCATCGAAGTCATGATCGACGCCATGCCGTCGATTTTGAAGCGCTGCGCGGACGCGGTCTATGTCGTGCTCGGCGCAACGCATCCCAATCTGGTTCGGGAGCAGGGCGAAGCTTACCGAGAGAGTCTGACGGCGCGGGTGCGCGACCTCGGCGTCGAGGACCACGTGGTCTTCCTCGACCAGTTCGTCGATCACGCCACGCTGCTCGAATTCATTTCGATGTGCGACGTCTATGTCACGCCCTATCTGAACGAGGCGCAGATGACGTCGGGCACATTGGCCTACAGTTTCGGCTTGGGAAGGCCGGTGGTTTCGACACCCTACTGGCACGCGCGCGAGTTATTGGCCGACGGGCGTGGCGTTCTGGTTCCTTTTGGCGACGCGGCCGCAATCGGCAGCGAAATCGGGGAATTACTCACCGATGACGTTCGCCGCGAGGCGATGTGCAAGCATGCCTACGCAGTCAGCCGAACCATGACGTGGGCGGGTACCGCGAACCGGTACATGTCCGTCTTCGACAATGCCCGGCAGGGCCATTCGCTCAAGGTTATTGCTCGCTCCAGCACGGGTTCGCTCGAACCGCGCATTGCCGCAGCGCCCGATATGCAACTCGGCCACTTTCTATCGATGTGCGACGATACCGGTCTGTTCCAGCACGCCGTGCATTCCGTGCCCGATCGTTCACACGGTTATTGCGTCGACGACAATGCCCGAGCGCTCCTGGTCGCCTGCGCCCTCAACAATCCCGGCGAGCAGCGGCTGCCGGAAGTCCTGACGGCCCGCTTTGCCGCTTTCGTGCAGCATGCCTGGAATCCCGACACCGGACGGTTTCGCAACTTCATGGGATTCAACCGCGCATGGCTTGAAGATACGGGTTCGGAAGACAGTCACGCACGCACGCTGTGGGCGCTGGGGGAATGCGCGCGCAGAGATGCCAGCCCGTCGCGGCGCCGATGGGCGGCCGCCCTGTTTGCCGAGGCATTGCCTACTGCGGAAGCCTTTCGCTCGCCCCGCGCCTGGGCGTTTACCCTGTTAGGCTTAAGCGCATATTGCGCGGCGGCTCCGGATGATTTCCATGCCAAGGAAGTCCGATATTTTCTTGCCGACCGGTTGATATCCGCTCTGGCAGCGGTCGAGACGCCGGACTGGATATGGTTCGAGGAAGGATTGTCGTACGACAATGCGCGTCTGTCGCAGGCCTTGATTTTAACGGGCATGGCGACGCAAAAAACGCCTTATGTCGAAGCCGGACTAAGATCGTTGCACTGGCTGATGGATCAGCAAACGGCGCCTGCCGGGCATTTCCGCCCCGTCGGTACGGCAGGTTTCGGGGAACAGCGGAAACAGCCTCGCGCCTTCGATCAGCAGCCCGTGGAAGCCACGGCGACGATCGCGGCCTGCCTTACGGCATGGCGCGCCGACGGCGATGCCGAGTGGAAGGCCATCGCAACACGGGTTTTTGGTTGGTTTTTCGGCAGCAACGATCTGTCCGTCGCCCTGGTCGATCCGCACACCGGCAGTTGCCGCGATGGATTGCACCCCGATCGTGCTAATGAGAATCGCGGAGGTGAGTCGGTGTTGTCTTATCTTCTAAGTCTTGCGGAGATGCGGCAGCTTGCGCGCGTCAATACTGGCCTGACAAAACCTGCGGCGCTTCGCGCCGTCGGTGCCTGAATCTGACCAAGGTTTTACTCCAGCGAGCCGAGGCACCCCTATTGCAAGCCACCTTCCTGAACCGGCAAGCGCTCTACCTGCGTCCCGATCCTGCGCGGGTCATCGTGCGCCCGTTCAAGCCCGCGACCGAACCGCGTGACCTTAACCCGACCGACAAGACCCGTGCCAACCATATCGTCGACCGGGTTCTGGCGCTGGATTCGGAGGCCGCCGCCAACCAGCTTGACGACGTCCTGGCGAATTTCCTCGGTCGCCATCGCAACCTGCTGAAGACATTTGAATCCCGCGCCAAGGAAATGGAAGAGGCCCTGGCGGCCCACGGCAGCTTTTCCAGCCTCCAACGCCAATTGATCGGCGCCTATTTCCTCAACGAATATTCGTTCGAAGCCTCCGCCTTGTTCAACCCCAGCATCATGCCGCACCCTGACCAGTCCACGGCGCCGCAGGGTGGCTTGCGCTTCATTCTCAGTCTACGCGCCATCGGCGAAGGGCATGTGTCGTCGCTGACGTTTCGCGCCGGTACCATCGCAGCTGACGGCAGCCTGGCCGTCGATCCGACGGCCAGGCTAGCGTCGAGCCCGCGAATTGAATACCGATCGCCGGGTCCGATGGGAGACGAAGTCGGATTGATCTTCGAGTCGAACGACGACATCAGCGAGCGCGTCATATTTCCGGTCACCGAATCTCAATCCAACGGGATTGAGGACGCGCGCTTTGTCGAATTCAGCGATGGCGGCCGGAAAATCTACTATGCGACCTATACCGCCTACAGCGGACGCGCGATCCGGTCTGAGTTGATGGAAACCAGCGATTTCCTGTCGTTCCGAATGTCGCCGTTGCGGGGTAGCGCTGCGCGCAACAAGGGCATGGCGCTGTTCCCGCGCAAAATTGACGGCAGATATGCGATGATCGCGCGGCAGGATAATGAAAACCTGTATTTGATCTATTCGAACGACCTCTATACGTGGGATGGCGGTCAAGCCATTCTAAAGCCGGAGTTTCCTTGGGAGTTTGTGCAAATCGGCAATTGCGGATCGCCGGTCGAACTCGACGAGGGTTGGCTGCTGCTCACCCACGGCGTCGGCCCCGTTCGCAAATACTCGATCGGCGCAGCCCTGCTCGACAAGAATGATCCCTCCAGGGTGCTGGCACGCTCGCGCGAGCCGCTGCTGCGCCCCGAACTATCCGAGCGCGCAGGCTATGTCCCCAATGTGGTCTATACCTGCGGCGCGATGCGGCACAACGACCAGATCATTTTGCCATACGCGGTTTCCGACACATTTTCCAATTTCGCGACCATCAAGATTTCGACCCTCATGCATTCGATGAAAAACTGAGTCATCTATTGGCGCCGATAGTTGATTCGAATGGCAGCGAAACGGCGCCAATGCCAGACGCTTAGGCCGACCTACTCGACCTCGTATTTCTCGATCACCAGCGTTTCCGCGAGCCCGGCGCGGGTCCATTGCTGGAACGCCGGCAGGGCCATCATCGTATCCATGTAGTCGCGAACGTCCGGTGCCACGCCGATGGCGTAGGTCCGGAAACGATGAACTACCGGCGCATACATGGCATCGGCGGCGCCGAAGGCGCCGAACAGATAAGGCCCCAATTTTCCATAGCGCGCCCGGCATTTGGACCAAATCTCCTGAATGCGTGCGATATCGGCAAGCGCCGCCGCCGATAGGGCTTTGGCGCCGACCGGCCGATGCAGGTTCATGCCGCATTCGTCCCGTAACGCCGCAAAGCCGGAGTGCATTTCCGCCGAAACCGAACGGGCGTGCGCGCGGGACGCAGCGTCCTTTGGCCATAAATGCGCTTCGGGAAACCGCTCGGCCGCGTATTCGATGATGGCCAGCGAATCCCATATCGTGATGTCACCGTCGACCAGCACAGGTACCTTGCCGGACCGTGTGAATTCCAGAATGCGCTGCTTGTCGGCGTCGCCAGTGTACAGAGGAATTATCACTTCGTCGAAGGCAATATTGCGGGCTTTCAACGCCAGCCACGGCCGCATCGACCACGACGAATAATTCTTGTTGCCGATCACGAGCGTCAAAGCCATGCGAACAACCTCTTAAGGGGATCACAGTCTGCCACGCCGCGCCGGATGCGATCAACCCCGCTCTTGCGCCGTTGCCGCAAGGACCCATGCATGGCAGCATTCGAGACGTGCATGAGGATGTTCTATGGCGCGCTACTGGATCGATATTTTCGCGGTCGGGTTCTTCATTGTAGAATGGTCTGTCTATGCGATGACGCTCGAGCATACCTCCTATGGACGCAACAGCCTGTCGGCTCGCATGAACGTCTACCGGGAGGTCTGGATCCGGCGTATGCTCGAGCGCGATGCCCGCATGGTCGACATGCAGATCATGGCGAGCTTGCAAAACGGGACCGCGTTCTTTGCGTCTACCAGTCTGCTCGCGATCGGCGGCGGGTTGGCTCTGCTACGCGCGACCAACGAGGCATTGGCCGTTCTTGGCGCTCTGCCGGTCGATCTCAGCCCGTCACCGGCATTGTGGGAAATCAAATGCGTCGGGCTGATCCTGATTTTCGTCTATGCCTTTTTCAAGTTCGCCTGGTCATACCGGCTGTTCAATTACGTCGCCATTTTGCTCGGCGGGATGCCGCCGGCGACGCAGCGGGATACCCCGCAAGCCGAAGCCCATGTAATGCGGACCACGAAATTATTCGAATCCGCAGGAAGGCATTTCAATCGCGGCCAGCGCGCATTCTTCTTCGCGCTCGGCTATCTCGGCTGGTTTGTCAGCCCGTGGATTTTGCTGGTGACGACCGCGGCGGTGGTGATCGTCACCTGGCGGAGGCAGTTCGCCTCCAATGCCTGGCAAGCGATGGAGCCTTAGACGGCTTAGAAAACACTTTTTCGCCGAACCGTCCGGCAGATCCGCGGTCATTGATGTTACGGGGTCGCGATCAGTCCGTTTGCCGCAGCGACTATCCAGCGGTTGCCCCAACGCACGATAGAATCAATTCGCCCGATCCCGGGCACAGAATCGCCTCGGACCACGGTTCGAACCCCATCCGGCCCTTCGAGAACGGCCGTTCCACCCCGAACCTCAAGAACCGTCCAGCCCTCAATAGTTGTCGGTCTCGTCTCGGCCACCGGCGTCATCGGCTCCCGCGCGGTCACAACCTCGGCCTTGGCAAAGGGCGCTCCGGCAGGCGAAACCGTGCTCGGGGCTGGTGCCGTTTGCAGGCTTGACGTGGATGCCATCCGTCGAGCGCCGTCGCTTTTACCGCTTGATTTAATTTCGGGAAACCGGCGTGAAGGCATGTCTGTTTGAGTAATCGAGTGGAAGGCCGGGATATTCGCCGCGCACGCCCAACCCAGTCCCAAGCCAACAACCAGAGCGCTTGCAACCAAAATAATACTGCGCTTTCGATCATCGCCTGGCTTCAATAGCGCCAATATCTCGTCCTGACCGGGACTTGAGAAATCCCATGGGGGCCCGGCCGCCGGCCTTGTCGCGGCTTGGCTGCCGACAACATCTCCTATTGACTCGCTGTTTACCCTGTTGGTCTGGTGTAGTTTCATGGTTGGGTCCCCTTTTCTTCCCCGATAGTCATGCTTGGAACTAAACCAAATCTTAACGGAAAATCAGTCGCAGCTTTCCGACGTCTGGCTAATAACCAGATGTCCCTTCGTTTGATGGGCCTTTCCTGCAGGAACTTGCGCTGGTGAACCGAGGTTTGGCCGACACTTAACCTTCGAAACGGCTCTCAGCCGCCGCCAGCGACGAGCCGTGACAGTGAGAGATCTGATGCCCGCCAGTTACATGCCTTCGCGCCGCACGATGCTGGGGATGTTGACCGCGGCCTTTGCTCCAACGAGGCACGGCCTGGCTCAGGGGCTGTCGTCGCAGCAGACCATTCGGCTCGACGTTCCGTTCACAGCCGGCACAGGACCCGATCTGCTCGCGCGTATCCTTGGTGAGGAGTTGCGGCAGCGCTGGAATCAACCGGTAATCGTCGAGAACAAGCCTGGTGCGAGCGGCAACATCGGCACCCAGGCAGCAGCGCGTGCTGCTCCGGATGGCCAGACGCTTCTGGTGACCGTCAACACCTTTGTGATGAATGCGAGCCTTTATCGCTTGATCCCTTACGATCCGCAGACGAGCTTCGTGCCGATCGTGGAGATCGCGACAGGCGTTCTTGCGCTTGTCGTGCATCCCTCGATCAATGTCAGCTCTTTCCCAGACCTGATCGCATTTGCGCGCAACAAGCCGGGCGAGATCAACTATGCTTCCCCTGGCCGGGGAACCCCGCAACATCTCGCCATGGAGCTGTTGAAGCTGACCGCGCAGGTCAATCTGACCCACATTCCATATGCGGGTTCCGCAGGCGCCGTGAAAGACCTCGCAGGCGGACACGTCTCGGCGATGTTCTTGCCGATTCATACGGCGCTCCCTCTCGCGCAATCCGGGAACATTCGTATCCTGGCCGTCGGCAGCCAAACTCGCGCGCATCAGGCGGCGCAGGTACCGACGCTGGCCGAACTTGGCGTAACCGATTTCGACGTCGATCTTTGGTATGGAGCTCTTGCTCCGGCCGGCACGCCGAAGGATATCGTCGACCGCTACAATACAGTTTTCAACGAGATCCTGGCGCAGCCGAACATTCGGGCAGCGCTCGACAAGCAAGGGCTGGTCGCGCAAGGCGGCCCGCCTGAACGGTTGGCAGGGCTGATCGCCAAGGATCGCCTACGCTGGGCCAAAGTCGTCAAGGACGCCGAGATTACCGCAGAATAACATGCGCGGGATTTCAAAATAAGCATCGAGCAAGCGAGGCTGCTTTAATAGAGATTTCCTTGGCTGGGTCGGGGTGAACCACCAAGTCGGAATGGCGGCGGCTTGCCGAGCAATTCGGTTGCAGGCCATAATGCGTTCAAGGGTAAGCCGCGCCTGCTGGATTGAGCTATCCACCGCTATTATATGATCTCCACTTTTTCACCAACCGAAAGCCCTGCCATGAGCTCGAAACGCGACGATCTTCTGAGGGCTGCTAAAAAACTTCTCTGGGAGCGCGGCTACGAGGCAACAAGCCCGCGTGACATTCAGGAAGCGAGCGGCGCCGGGCAAGGAAGTTTCTATCATCATTTCGAGGGCAAGCTCGCGCTGGCGGTGGCGGCCTTGGAAGAAGTCTCGGCCGAGATGTGCGCATCGGCCACCGGTTTACTGGATGCTGACGCCTCTGGGCGCGACCGCGTCACCCGATACCTGCTGCAGACCCGCGATGGGCTCAAGGGTTGCCGACTCGGCCGCTTCGCCGGTGACGCGGCGATCAACGAACCCGAGCTGCGCGCGCCGATAGAACGCTACTTTTCCGTGCTTGAACGTTATCTTGCAAAAGCCCTTTCGGATGCGCAGCGCGCAGGCGAGCTAACCTCGAAATGCAAGCCGAAAGATCTCGCAACGATGTTGGTCGCCATCGTCCAAGGGGGCTTTGTTCTAAGCCGCATTCACCGCGACAAGGACGCCATCAATCGCGCAACCGCCGCTGGGTTGGCGCTGCTGAGCGAGGCCACAAAACGTACATGACGGCTTATATTGACCTGGGTTGTACCTTGTAGTATGTACAGCCGCGGTTAGGATGAGCGGTACATGCACAAGCTGTATTACGCGGCCACATCGCCCTACTCCCGGAAGGTTCGCGTCCTGCTCATCGAGAAGGGCCACGAGAGTAAAGTTGAGGCCGTTATGTGCGCGCCATTGGACAGGCCGCCCGAGCTCTTGGCACACAATCCGCTCAGCATGGTTCCAACGCTCGTAACCGACGATAACCAGGTCCTCTTCGACAGCCCCGTCATTGCCGAGTATCTCGACGGCCTCGCTGCGCCGCGGCTGATCCCGTCCGAGGGGCGCTCGCGATGGGATGCTTTGCGGCGGCAAGCCCTGGCTGACGGTATTATAGACGCCGGCGTTTCTATGCAGGGCAAGCATCCGCTGGATTGGATTCATCGGAAAACCGAGGTCATCGTTCGCGCGCTCGATGCCTTCGAGGCGGAAATCGGCGAGTTCGGGGAAACGTTGACCATCGGTCACATCGCGCTCGGATGCGCGCTCGGCAGGCTCGACTTCCGCATGGCGGCGTTCGACTGGCGCGCCGGCAGGATAAAACTCGCCAACTGGAACAGAAAATTCCAGTCGCGTCCCTCGATGCAAACGACGCGGCCTGCATGATGGCGGCGCGACCATATTATTCTGGCGATCCGGCGTTTTGGCACGACGGCGAACAGGCGCTGCAGGCGCTTGCAGGCGTGCGGGAGACGATGGAAGAGCGGGGCCGTGTCAGACTCCGCGACCATATGCCCGATCAGCACCGGCTGTTTTTCGCAGAGCGTACCCAGATGTTCCTGGCGACATTGGATGTATCGGGACAACCATGGGCAACGCTGGTTGAAGGCGAAAACGGGTTCGTGACATCACCGTCGCCAACGCAACTGGCGATAGCCGCCGTTCCGACCGCCGATGATCCGGCAGCCGCGGGCATTGAGGACGGCGCCCCTATCGGCGGCCTTGGTCTCGAATTCGAGACCCGGCGGCGTAACCGGGTCAACGGGCGGGTTCGTCTTGCGCCTCACATCAAGGGCTTTCTCGTCGAGGTCGAGCAGAGCTTCGGAAACTGTGCACAATATATCCAGACGCGGCGGGCATCGCGCATGTATGGGGTAGGTGCGCCCGCAACTACGCGGCGGGCGACTTTGTCGGTTGACGATCGCGAACTGATCCGTAGATCGGATACCTTCTTCATTGCCAGCCGATCCAAGACGCCGGGGCTCGCACGTAGCGAAGGTCTCGACATCTCCCATCGCGGCGGCCGGCCGGGCTTCGTCCTCATCGACAGCGATCACCACCTGCGGTTCCCGGATTATCGTGGCAACTCATATTTCAACACGCTCGGCAATCTCAGCGTTGAGCCGCGTTGCGCACTTCTTTTCATAGACTTTGCCACTGGCACAACGCTGCAGATAGCCGGGCGCGGCAAGGTGATGATCGATCCGGAAGCATGTCAGCCGTGGTCTGGCGCCCAGCGTGTTGTCGCAGTAGCAATCGATGCCGTGGTCCAAACCGAGCGACGATCACGGTTCCGTTTCGAATTTTTCAGCTTCGCCCCGCAGTTCGACAGGCTGGAGGCGTTGGCCAAGGGCGATCGCAGCATCCCCTCTGAGATGGCGCGAAACTAGCATTCTCCGTGTGTGTTGAGGTCAACAAATGAGATCGATATCTGCCGATGTCGGCGTTCAAAATCAACCTCCTGCAAGCCAACGGCAAGCCCCTCTCGAGAAAGTGCTGCGGATGCAGGCCGACCGCGGCACGACCGCATGCAGAAAGAGAAGGAGGCAAAAAAGTATCGATGTCATCTTTTGGCGCTTGGTCGCGACAGCGCTAGACGCCGAAGTTGGCGTCAGCCATCCGAAGGCAATGCTGGTGATCTTTGCTGGGAGATTCCTGATGGAAATATATCCATGAAGACGTCAACCGGGTCAGCAAACCCGACGACTCGGATTTGGGCCGGAGCGCTAATTGCAATCGGTGATGCTTAAGCTCATTGCGTAGTCGAAGTGACGTTGCATCGTCACACGGTTGAGAAGTTTTTGCTACGTACCGCCAAAATGCCAGCCGATTTCAACTAAACTTCAGGATGTTTTAATTTATACATCAACTATAGATTGACTAGCGCTTTCTGATTTTGCAATCTCCGGTTTAGTTCTCCGCGTCATTCGGAAAATGTTCTGAAAATGGCGGGTCTCCCGCACGAGATCAGATGAGAAGCCAGGGGGGCAAAAACATGATCGCATCAAGCCACGCTGCCGCTTCTAGCGCGTTGGCAGCAGAAGCATATCCATATCCAGCATCGGAGCGTCTTAAGACTGTAATTTGCTCCACGCTCGGTGTCGCACCTAGCGCTGTAACGGCAGATTTGGCTTATCAAGACATCGCCGAATGGGATTCCATGGGCCACGTATCGCTGATGCTGGCGCTTGAGAAGGCCTTCTCGACGACGATCAGTCGCCACCTTGTCCCACAATTGACGTCCGTGTCTTCATTGTCGGCATTCGTGGCTCAATTGAGCGGCGCCGAGGCGCCAACGCCGATTTCGGCGCGAAAAGCAATTCCGGCGAACCAGTCGAAATCCGCCCCCACCGTCAACCGCGGCCTGGTCGGCATTTACTTTGATCGCAGCGTCATAACCGAAATCGATCCATCGGGCTCGGCGCTTCGGTACCGCGGATACAGCGTCGACGATTTGGTCGACCGGGCAAGCTATGAGGAAACGACATTTCTGCTTGTCCACGGCAGATTACCCGGCAAGGAAGAACTCGCAGCATTTTCCGATGCGTTGCGGATCCATCGCACGCTTCCGGCGCCGATCGACGCCCTTCTCCGCTCGATGTCGGAGGCTCCTCCGTTTCTTGCAATGCAGGCGGCAGTGGCGGCACTAGGTGCCTTTGTCACAGACGACGCGGATGCCGATATCGCCGTGATAGCGCAGGTGCCGACCTTACTAGGCAACTTTCATCGGCTGCGCATCGGTGCCGTACCGCTCGTCCCCCGCGACGAACTCGGCCACGCGGCGAACCTGCTCTACATGCTCAGCGGCCGGGTGCCCGACCGGCTGGCGCAGGAGGCGCTCGACAAGACATTCATTTTGCTGGCCGACCACAGCTCAAGCGCTTCAACCTTCACGGCCCGTATCACGACCAGCACAAATGCCGGGTGCCATGCCGCGCTGTCGAGCGCAATTGCCGCGTTCTCCGGGCCGCTTCATGGCGGCGCCGTCAATGAAGTCATAGCCATGGCGGAAGAAATCGGGTCGCCACAAGCCGCGGCGGCGTTTGTCCGTAGCCGTCTCGATCGCAACGAAGTGCTGTACGGCTTTGGACACCGGGTTTATCGGACCGCCGATCCGCGAGGCCATCTTCTTCGCGCGGCGGCACGGCGGCTGTGCGAGGCACGCGGCAATACGCGAATACTCGACATCCTCGAAGCAGTCGCCGCCGCGCTCGCGGACTATAGTCGTTTGGGACTTGATATCAACGTGGACTTCTACGCCAGCGCCGTTTTCGAAGCTCTGCGAATCCCCCGGGATCTCTTTGGCCCGGTTTTCGCAGCGGCAAGGATGGCCGGTCTTGTGGCACATATCCGCGAGCAACGGGACAACAATACACTCATTCGTCCGCAATTGCTCTATGTGGGCCCGCCAGCGCGAAGCTATGATTAGGGTATGGGCCGATGAAAGACCTCCGCTCGAGGCCGGCGCTGCTCGATACACTGCACGCAGGTTTCATCGCCAGCGCGGCGCGTTGGCCTGATCGTCCCGCACTATTGCAGGGTGAAGAGCGTTGGACATACGCGGCGGTCGATACAGCGGCCCGGCGCTTGGCCGCTGGCCTGTTGGCGATATCCGACGCGCCCAAGCGCGTCGGGATTCTGGCCCGACGCAGCTTCACCTCCTACACCGGCGTACTCGGCGCATTGTTCTCCGGCGCAGCCTTCATCCCGCTCAATCCGACACTGCCCATATCCCGACTGCGCGCAATCGCCGAGGCCGCAGAACTTGACGCAATCATCTGCGAAGATAAGCACATTGCATTGCTTCGGCCGTTGCATAACGGACGCTTGCCGCCGGTGCTCCTCGCGGACGCCTCGCGGCGCAAAATTGAAAATATCGACGGCCTAAGGGTTTTGGATTCTGATGATCTTTGCGTCATCGAGCCGCTCCGCGCTCCGGTCCGCATTGCGCCGGACGATATCGCCTACATTCTCTTCACCTCCGGAACCACGGGCATCCCAAAGGGCGTGCCGATTTCGCATGCAAACGCTGCGTCATTTCTAAACGTCAATCTCGCGCGCTACCTGATCGAGCCGGAGGATGTGCTATCGCAGACATTCGAGCAGAGCTTCGACCTTTCTGTGTTCGATATTTTCATGGCGTGGAGCGCGGGCGCATCGTTGTACAGCTTCACCCACACCGAGCTGTTGGCGCCGCTTTCGGTTATCCAGTCCCGGGGAATAACAGTATGGTTCTCCGTCCCCTCGATGATTGCGATGCAACTGCGGCTTGGACCGTTCCTCCCTGGTTCGCTCCCGACCCTGCGGCTGAGCCTGTTCTGCGGGGAACCGCTGGTGCGAGAGCATGCCGAAGCATGGCAACAAGCGGCACCTGCCTCCGTACTGGAAAATCTTTACGGTCCGACGGAGTTGACCATCGCATGCGCCGCACACCGGTGGAACCGAGAAACCTCACCGGGCATGTGCTCGAACGGAATAGTCCCGATCGGTCGCCTATACGAACCGCTGTCACGGCAAATCGTCGATCAAGACCTGGAGCCTGTAGCACGTGGAGAAATCGGCGAGCTCTGCGTGGCGGGGCCGCAAACCTTCGCGGGCTATTGGCGCAACCCCGAGGCGACGGCAGCCGCGTTTTATGAATCGACGAACTGCGATGGGAAATCGGCGCACTTTTACCGCACCGGCGATCTGGTGCGCGAACTTCCCAACGGCGAGCTGCGTTTCGTCGGACGACGCGATCATCAGATAAAGCTCGGAGGACATCGCATCGAGCTGGCCGAGATCGAGGCCGCGCTGCGCGCGCAGCCGAATGTCGTCGAAGCGGCAGCGTTCGCCTGGCCGCCCAACGCCACGGTAATCGAAAAGATCGTCGCTTCGGTCTCCGGAAGCGCGCTCGACGGCGAGACATTGCGCCGTCGGTTGCGAAGCGTTCTACCCGCATACATGGTGCCTGCAAGAATCGATATCATCGAAACCATGCCGCGCACCAATAGTGGAAAGCTCGACAAAAGGGGGTTGAGCGACATCGTTGCCATGGCCGTAAACTCGACGGAAGCTTTTGATGCGCGTTGAATCTGGTGCAACATCAGGGCCCCTTTGGGGCGACATCCAAACCGACGCCTTGGGCTCGGAAGGCATGACGACGATTGCGATCATAGGCGGAGGCTTCTCCGGCATTTGCCTTGCTGCACATTTGCATCGCGCCGCGCGCCGGCCGGTGCGAATTCTCGTATTCGAGCGAAAGAAAGTCAGCGCCGGGGTCGCGTTCGCGACGCATGAACCCGTGCACTTTCTCAATGGCCCGGCCTCGAATCACAGCCCGTTCGACGACCGTCCGGATGAATTTACAAACTTCCTCGCAAACGACCCGGAGGCGCAGCGCTTCCTCGATCCCGCCAAACCGATCAGTGGCCAGTTCGTCCCGCGCATGCTTTACGGACGCTTTCTCCGGCAGATCAGTACCGGTCTCACGCGCCCGTCCCCGACCGGGGCGACGGTGACGTTCGTTAACGCTGACATCCAAGATATCGTCAAGCGGCCAGACCACGTGGGAATTGTCACGGACCGCGGGACGCACCTGCGCGCAGACGTCGCCGTTCTTGCGATCGGGCATCCCCCACCCCGGTCGCTCGCGACATTGATCGACCCGCGATATCTGATTGACGATCCCTGGGACGCGAGCGCGGTCGGTGCAATACCCGCCGACGCCCCGGTGGCGATCGTCGGCAGCGGCCAGAGTGCGGTCGACCTTGCGCTCGGCATGATATCCAACGGTCATCGAGGCGTTGTCAGCCTGCTCTCGCGTCGCGGCCGGGTTGCCGTTCCCTTCGTCGCGGTCGACCGACCGTATGTGCTCGACGTCACTCGCATTCCACGCCGGCTCCAGCCTTTCATTCGCTGGCTACGAAGCGAGTCCGAACGTTTCATCGACGAGGGCGGCAATTGGCGCGGCGTCATCAATGCTCTACGGCCTTACACGCAGCAGATATGGTACGGATTTTCGCCGGCCGAGAAGCGTCGCTTTTTCGAGCATATGGCGCCATTCTGGTATTTGCATCGCTCGCGTTTGCCGCCGCAGGCCGCCCTACGGCTCAATGAACTGCGCGCGACGGGGCGCGTGGCGGTCGTGGCCGGCCGGATTGTTGGTGCGACGTCGAATGACACCGGCGTTATGCTTCATGTTCGGCCGCGGGGCGAACATAGCGTCATCGAGATGCCGGCGGGTGCGGTCATCAATTGTACGGGCCCGTGGTGGGACCTTCAGAAGCCCCAGGCCCCCCTCGTGGCGGCCTTGCTCGCGTCGGGGACGATACGTTGGGACGATGTCGGTCAGGGCATCGCCGTCACCATGGACGGCGTTCCGCTTGACGCATCCGGACGACCGGCAGAGCGGCTGTTCGCGATAGGGCCGATCTGCCGCGGGACGCTGCTTGAAATCATGGTTGTCCGCGACATTCGCACGCAGTGCAGAGCGCTCGCAGATCGTCTTCTTGACGAAGAACAGATGGCAACGGCGCCGGCCGCGAGCTTGCCACCCGCGGTGCTCGGCCGTTCTGTCGAGAAAAAAATGCCGGGCGTCCGTCAGCCCATCGACAGCTTCAGGTGTCGTCGCACGCTTACCGTCGATGGAAAATCCTATGATTATTTCAGCCTCGCCGCCGCCGAGGCGAATGGCCTCACCGGCATTTCCCGGCTGCCCATCAGCCTAAAAATCCTGGTGGAAAATCTTCTCCGTCATGAGGACGGTGAAACGGTCACGGCCGAGGATATTCGTGCCACCGGGGCATGGTGCGCCAGCCGCGGCAGCGAAAGGGAAATTGCCTTTCGGCCGACGCGTGTCCTGATGCAGGACTTTACAGGCACCCCTGCCATGGTTGATCTCGCCGCCATGCGCGATGCGGCGGTGGCGCTTGGGGCAGACCCGCAGCGTATCAACCCCGTGGTGCCGGTCGATCTGGTCATCGACCACTCCATGGTCGTCGACCGCGCCGGGACCCCCGACGCACTCGCCTTCAACACCGCGAAGGAATTCGAGCGCAATGCGGAGCGGTATCGATTCCTGCGCTGGGCGCAATCGGCGTTCGAGAACTGTCGCGTGATACCGCCCGGCACCGGCATTTGCCACCAAATCAACCTCGAATATCTCGCCCAGCCGGTGTGGATCGACGCGGCGACCAAGCCGCCTCTCGCACATCCGGATACTTTGGTCGGCACGGACAGCCATACGACCATGGTGAATGCTATTGGTGTCCTGGGCTGGGGGGTCGGCGGCATCGAGGCAGAGGCCGCCATGCTCGGCCAACCGCTTTCCATGCTGCTGCCGGAAGTCGTTGGCGTGAAGATGTCGGGTCAGCTCCGCGAAGGCGTCACATCGACCGACCTTGCCTTGACGGTCACGCAGATGTTGCGGCGCCGCGGCGTGGTCAACCGCTTCGTCGAATTCTTCGGCCCGTGGCTTGCCGACAGCACGGTCGAGGATCGCGCAACGATCGCCAATATGGCACCCGAATACGGCGCCACCTGCGGCTTCTTTCCGGTCGACGCCCGCACTCTGGAATACTGGCAGGCGACTGGCCGCAACGATCACCGCGTCCGCCTCGCCGACGCATATTATCGAGCTCAGGGAATGTTCCGCAGCGACGCCGGTCCCGACCCGATATTCAGCGACGTGGTGGAGTTCGATCTTGCATCGGTCGAGCCGTCGCTGGCGGGGCCGAAGCGGCCGCATGACCGGGTCGCGCTATCCGATCTGCCGCGCAACTTCGCCCATGCGCTCGAACATGAGTATGGCGTGACGCTTGAGGCGCAGACGCGGCGCGTTCCCGTGGCAAAGTCAGACTTCGATCTGGGTCATGGCGATGTCGTGATTGCCGCCATCACGTCGTGCACCAATACCTCGAATCCCGGCGTCATGATCGCCGCCGGTCTCCTCGCCAAGAAGGCAATCCAACGCGGCCTTCGCACCAAGCCTTGGGTCAAGACGTCTCTCGCGCCGGGAAGCCGGGTGGTCATGGATTATCTCGCCACGACCGGGCTCGACGACGCTCTGGCACAACTCGGCTTTCATCTCGTCGGCTATGGCTGTACCACCTGCACCGGCAATTCAGGGCCGCTCCTCCAAACCATCGGCACAGCGATCCATGCGCACAACCTTGCGGCTGCGGCCGTAATTTCGGGGAACAGAAACTTCGAGGGACGCGTGAGCCCGGATGCGAGAGCAAGCTATCTCGCCTCACCTCCGCTGGTCGTTGCCTATGCGCTCGCCGGCACGATCCGGCTCGATCTCAGCCGCGATCCGATCGGCACCGACCGCAACGGCGCGCCGGTTTACCTGCGCGATATCTGGCCAAGCGCGCAGGAAGTCATCGACACGATCCGCCCCGCGATTTCGAGAGAGCTGTTCCAGCGTCGCTATCACGACGTCTTCGATGGCAATCAACGCTGGCAGGCGCTCGAGGTCGCGCCGACTTCCACCTACCCATGGCAGCCGGAGTCGACCTATATCCGCAAGCCGCCATACTTCGCCGACATGACCGAAAGGCTTCTCGCCCAGCCAAAGCCCGTGGCGGACGTCATCGATGCCCGCATTCTCGGGCTGTTTCTCGATTCGATCACGACCGATCACATATCGCCGGTCGGTTTGATCAAGGAAACCAGTCCAGCCGGACTCTATCTTTCGGAGCATCAGATCGTGCCGCGCGATTACAACGCCTACGGCGCCCGCCGCGGTAACCACGAGGTCATGATGCGCGGCGCCTACGCGAACACCCGGATCAAGAATCAGATGGTGCCGGGCGTGGAGGGTGGCGTGACGGTTCATCAACCGTCCGGCGAGCGGATGCCGATCTACGATGCCGCCATGCGCTATCAGGCCGAGCACGTCCCGCTGATCATCCTGGCCGGGAACGAATACGGCTCCGGCTCGTCGCGCGACTGGGCCGCCAAAGGCACGAAACTGCTCGGCGTGCGCGCCGTCATCGCCCAGAGCTTCGAGCGCATTCACCGCTCGAACCTGATTGGCATGGGCGTCTTACCACTCGTTCTAAAGCCCGGCGTCTCCTGGAAAAATCTGGGAATCACCGGTCGCGAGACCATCACGATCCGGGGGCTGCGCGAGATCTTGAAGCCCCGCGTCGAACTCATCCTCCATATCGGATATCCCGGCGGCGGCATTCTCGAAGTTCCGGCGATCTGCCGCATCGATACGATCGATGAGCTCGAGTACTTCCGCCATGGCGGCATTCTACCGTATGTGCTCACGCGCCTCATCTCAGCCGATCGCGCACAAGTCGCGGCCAACGAACGGCGTGCATCGGTGAGGGCTCGCAAATGAACAGCTCGCCGCGGCAAGAACCTTCCGACGTGGATCGTCGCCGCGGATACGTCGTGCGTCGGTCATCTCGCACGGGAAACCATCGAGCCGTTCATGGAAAGAGCAGAGCAGTGTTGGACTATCTCCTCTGGTCGCTGCCGTTCATCGGCGTGGCAATCCTCATCGCTTCGGGGCGCGCGTCTTCCGTCGTTGCCGGGCTCTTTGGTCTGGTCGCCGCGATCGCCGTGGCGCTGGCGACCGAGCCCAACCCGTTCGGACCGCTTGACGCTGTTCTCGCAGTGGCACGTGGCGGCTGGCTCGCCTTGTTCGTGGGGTCGGTCATCTTCGGCGGCCTGTTTTTCCGCGAGACCGTTTCGGGCGACGCGGTCCTGGGCGAGCCGGTGCCGATTCGCCCATCGCTGCGACGGAAGCAACTATACACCACCTGCTTTCTCGTCGGTCCCTTTGCCGAAGCCGCAACCGGTTCGGGCGTCGGTCAAGTGACGATTGCACCGATCCTGAAAAGCATCAGGCTCGCGCCGATCTACGCGGTGCTCCTTGGTCTTTTCAGCCAGGTCATGGTGTCCTGGGGCGCGCTGGCGAACGGCACCATCGTCGGCTCGCAGCTGGCCGGCCTCAGCCCGAGCGACCTCGGCGTTCACAGTGCAATTCTCACCGTGCCGCTTCTCCTGGCATGGCTTGGCGTCTTCTGGCACATCGCCGCCGCCGCCGGAGTGCCGGGGACGATGCTGGATTTCGGCGCCGAGGTCACCTGCACGATGATTGCCGGCGCCTTGCTCATCTTCTCCAATGCAATGTTCGGTCCGGAAGTCGCGGGCTTGGCGGCCCTCGGACCGCTCATCGCCGTGCAGTTTCTGATCGGTGGACAACCGGATCGCGACCGGTGGCAATCGGTCATTCGCTTCGGACTACCTTATGCCGCGCTGATCGCAATCTTGATTGCGACGCGGGCGATTCCACCCGTCAACCGAGTTCTCGGTCAGGCAATCGCCATCCGTCCGTTCGCCGATGGTCCGACATGGTTCCCTTTGTTGCATCCGAGCTCCTGGCTGTTGGCGATCGGGCTCGTCACGGCGTTGGCGATTGGACCTCCTGCATTGGCTGCAGGCGCCCTCGCCCGCGCTTGGTTCAGAGGGCGAAAACCGATCCTCACCATCATGTGTTTTCTTGCCATGGCGCAGGTGATGACCATTTCGGGCATCGCCGGCGGCCTCGCGAAGGGCCTGAGGCTATCCCTTGGCCCGTTCGCCGCCTTGGCGACGCCGTTGTTTGCCGGATTGTTCGGGTTCCTCACCAGCAGCAGCAGCGCGACCAACGGCCTGCTCATGCCGTCCCAGGCCGCGCTCGCCGCCGAGACCCATCTGAGCTTGCCTTGGCTTGCCGCTCTTCAGAACACAGCCGCAGCGGCAGCGACCATGCTCTCCCCGGTGCGCATCGCGGTCGGCTGCGCCCTTGTGGGCAAGCCTGAGCTTGAGCGGGCCGTCTATTCGCGCGCCTGGCCGCTTGGCGTGATTCCGCTGATCGTCCTCGTGGCGGCAGCTGCTGTTCTGCTTATTGGCTTCGACGGACTGGACATCGCCTCGCGCTTAACTGGATTACGAAACTAACAGCGGCAACTGACAAAGGAGGAACTTACTATGTTACATCAACTACTCTGGGTAATGGGCTCTGCGTCGCTCGTCATCGTCATCTTTTGTCTTCTCGAGATGGCTACTGGAAACTTCAAGCCTCGCTCCCTGAATGACTCGATCCTTGATCTCGGCACCTTCCTGTTTCCAGAAATGGTGGTCCGGCCCGTGGTCATTTTCGTCGTGGCCGCGATCACGACGGCACTGCTGCCGGGAGACGCTGGAGCATTGGCGGGTACGCCGATATGGATACAAGTTTTAGCGTTTCTCCTTCTGGATGACATGGTGAGTTACTGGTACCACCGCGCCACGCACACTTTCCCTTGGCTCTGGTACTATCATATGGCCCACCATACTCCGACCTACATGAGCGCCAGCATCGCGCGCCGCAACAGTTACATCTACCTGTTCCTGCATCCCAACCTGTATTTTGTGGGCATTCTCGTCTATCTCGGCTTCGGTGACGTTTTTGTCTGGTATCTTGCGATCAAGAATACCGTGCAAACCGCTGCCCATAGCGCGATCCGCTGGGATGCTTTTCTTTACCGCTACAAGTTCCTAAGCCCGGTGGCGTGGGTGATCCAGCATACGATTTCTACCCCAGCCACGCATTTCGCGCATCACGCCACGCGTGAAGACGATGGCATCGGTCACTTCAACGGCAACTATTCCGTTCTGCTTTTCATCTGGGACATTGTGTTCGGAACGGCGAGGATCACACAGCAATACCCCCCAGAATACGGCGTTCCAGTCGATCCGGTCAAAGGACCCGAACGGTGGTACGTGCAACTTCTCTATCCCGTATTCTCTCCCTCGCGGCGACCGGGGATGGTTTCGTCCGAGGTCAGACCGATATCGGAAGAGCAATATTCCCGATGATCGCACGGAGAGGGCGCGCCTGCTAGAGGGCGCGCCCTCCTCGACCAGAACGCTCGAATAGGCTCATCTGACTCCATAATTCTGATTTTGCTGCCCTGGGTTCCTCGCACGTCGCGATTTCACCCGTCTAAAATCCGCCCGACCCATGGCCTCTGTTGCCAATACCGCCGAGCGTCCGCCCCACTCGACATCGGTGAGGCGCAGGATTGCTGCGAGCTTGATGCCATCCAACGACCGGGCGACGTTTTGCCCTTGTTCGGAAAGCCGCCCCTCGCGGAGGATGGCGCCGACCGGACATTTTCCAAAGAAAGCGCCACGATGCGCATTGTGCATGGGATTGTCGCAGCCATACCTCGATCCAGGCCGGCTAGGTGCGGGCGATCGGCGTTGCAGCAACGGAACGTTCGGAGCTTGCGGTGTTCCCATCCATGCGCCATTGCATCATGCATGACCGCCCACGATTCGCCGCGCGCCGTTCCCCTCGAAGAATCCATCGTTGATGTGCTGTTGCAGGCCGGTAGCAGGACGCTAAGCGCGCCCGAGATCGCGCTTGCGATTGCGCCCGAGGGCGACTGGCCTGGGCTGTTGATGCCGATCCGCAGCGCAGCGGTCGCGCTGGCGCAGGCCGGCCGTCTTGTCATCTACCGCAAGGGCAAGGCCGCCGACCCCGGTGATTTCCGCGGCGTCTATCGTCTGGGGCTGCCGCGGCAGGATTGAGCCGCCGGCTTCCCGCGCAGCTGATCCAGGGCGCAGAGTTCGGCCTTCAGTTTTGCGCAGCCAGCGCCGCAAATACCGTTTCCGGTGCGGGGGAAATCACCGCCGGAAGTGCCCTGGCCGGTCCGCGCGGCAAACGCTTGCCCTGCTCCCAGTTGCGGATGGTTTCGACGGACACACCGAGCCGGGCAGCAAACTCGATCTGTGTCATTCGAGCACGCCGGCGCAGATTGCGCGCGGTGGGGACCGCGGCCGCATCGGCAAACTCAAAGGCGGGCATCGCAGGCTCAAGCGGAAACTCCTGCCCGCCCCGCAATTCGACAATCCGTCCGTCCGCTTTCAGCCGCAAGCGCTGCATGTTCGACTCCAGGCAGCATGGTCGCCGGTTCCCATTAAGGCGCAATGAACGATAGATGCCTCACCGGTCTATTTATTTCAGCCCAAACCACAGCGTGGCGATACCGAGAAACGAGAAGAAACCAACGACGTCGGTGACCGTGGTCACGAAGGTACCGGACGCCACTGCCGGATCGGCCCGTGCCCGCTCCAGCACCATGGGGATCAGGATGCCCCCGAGCGCGCCGGCAACGAGGTTGCACAGCATGGCAAGGCCGATCACCACGCCGAGGCCGGGAATCTTGAACCATGCGACGGCGGCGACGCCTGTGATGATGGCGAAGGCGATACCGTTCACGAGGCCGACCAGCCCTTCACGAACCACCACGCGATACGCGTTGTTGGAGCCGAGTTCGCGGGTCGCCAGCGCGCGCACCGCGACCGTCATGGTTTGCGTAGCGGCGTTGCCGCCCTGGCTGGCCACGATCGGGGCCAACACCGCCAGCGCAACCATCTTTTCCAGTTGGCCCTCGAACAGGCCCAGCACCGACGATGCCAGAAAGGCGGTGGCGAGGTTGACCATCAGCCAGTTGAAGCGGCCTTTGGCGATGGTCCAGACGCTGTCGGAGAGTTCTTCGTCGCTGGTGACGCCGCCGAGCGCCTTCAGATCTTCGTCGGCCTCTTCCTCAATGACGTCAACCACGTCGTCGATGGTGATGACGCCGACCAGCCGGTTGGCGGTATCGATCACCGGGGCCGCAACAAGATTGTACTTGCCGAACAGGCGCGCCACCTCTTCCTGATCATCCATCACCGAGATGCGGCGGCGGTCCTCGTCGATCAGATTGGCAAGCGATACCGGGCGATGGGCGCGCAGCAAGGCATCGAGCGACACCGCGCCCTGCCAGTGCTGGACGCTGTCCACGGCATAGATTTCATAAAAGCGGTCCGGCAGATCGGGCGTGTCGCGCATATAGTCGATCGCCTGTCCGACGGTCCAGTCCGCCGGCACGGCGATAAACTCGGTCTGCATCCGGCGGCCGGCGGAGTTTTCCGGATAAAGCAGGCGGCGCTCGAGTGCGACGCGCTCCGAGTGCGGCAACTTCTCGAGAATCTCTTCCTGATCTTCCTCGTCGAGGCCTTCGAGCAGTTCGACGGCGTCATCGGATTCCAGTTCGCGCACGCCTTCCGCGACCGTCTCGGGCTCCAGTTCTTCGAGAATTTCCTCGCGGACAGTGTCGTCGACTTCGTTGAGCGCCGAGAAGTCGAAGTCGGCACCCATGAGTTCCACGAGACGGGGCCGCTCCTCCGGATCGAGCTCCTCGATGAGATCGCCGAGGTCGGCCTCGTGGAGTTCGGCGATGATTTCACGAAGGAATACCGCATCGTCGGCCTGAACCGCGCGTGAAACTTCCTCCACAAACTCCGGCCGGATGTCGCCGTCCTGATTCCGCATCGAATGACGATGGAGCACGGCTTGAGGGGCCGCACCGGGGGGCTGGGCAACGTCCACATCATCGGCCATGCCGCGCCTCGCCGGTTAAAGTGTGTGCTAACGCCTGAAGCGAATTGCGCTATCTCGTGAGAGGGAGCGAACCCGTGCTCGTCTCGTGCATTACCCAATCGGCAACACCAAGCGCAATGACAAATGTGCGGACTCCGAGAAAAGCATTGCACGGCTGGAAAGATCCATGATCGTATTACGAACTGCCGCTATTGCCTTGATCGCCGGCATGACGGCTGTGCAAGCCGCAGACTGTCCGCGCCCGGGCACGCTCGGTACCTCGCGCATTCTCGCGGTCAATGCGGCGCAGACGCCGCGCGTGGGGTTGAAGAACTTTCCTCAGACCCTGCCGCTCGATGATCATGAGGTGGTACTGACCTTCGATGATGGCCCGTGGCCCCGGACCACACCCCGGGTACTAGCGGCGCTTGCGAACGAGTGCGTGCGGGCAACGTTCTTCCTGATCGGTAAACCCGCATCGGAACATTCGGAGTTGGCGCGGCGGACCGCAGCCGAAGGCCATACCGTCGGGCATCATACCTGGCTGCATCGCAGCCTGATGCGGATCAAACCGGACGAAACGACGGAAGAGATCGACCACGGCATTTCGGCAGTGGAGGTGGCGCTTCACGGCATGGCGACCACGACCCCCACTACGCCGTTCTTCCGTTTCCCGGGTTTCGAGACCACGCCGGCCACTCTCGCCCTGCTGCAATCTCGCGGCATCATGGTATTCGGCGCCGATCTCTGGGCCAGCGACTGGAATCCCATGACCGCGCAGCAGGAACTCAAGTTGCTGACCGATCGGCTCAGGGCTGCTCGCAAAGGAATTATCCTGCTGCACGACCCCAAGGCGCAAACCGCCGCCATGCTGCCGGATTTCCTGCGCTATCTCCGCGCCAATCGCTATCGCGTGGTGCACCTCGTGCCCGCTGTCCCGGTCGAAAAGCCGGACCATCCCCCTTCAGCGAAGAATTTATCCCCATCGGAGAAACAGGATTAAGGCGATTTTTATGGCCCTGCGTATAGTTTGTGCTCCACTGAGCGTGATGGTGTTCTGGAATGGGTAAGGCGTTGAGAAACCGGGTACGGCAAATGGCCTTGCTTGCCCTGGGTTTGCTGGCCTCCAGCACCGCCACCGCGGCCGATTGCCCGGGCAATCCCGCCGCGCTGGGGACGTCGCGGACCTTGGTCGTGGATCCGCGCGAGCATACTCGAATCGGCACCATGCAATACGACGAAACCCTGCCGCTGCAGGACCACGAGGTGGTGCTGACATTCGACGACGGTCCGCTGCCGCCGCACAGCAATCAGGTTCTGGATATCCTTGCGTCGCAATGCGTCCACGCAACATTCTTCATCATCGGCCGCATGGCGCGGGATTTTCCCCAGGGCGTCCGCCGGCTTCGCGACGCAGGCCACAGCATCGGCACCCACAGCCAGAATCATCCGCTGAGCATGAACCGGATGCCGATCGAGCACGCCCGCCAGGAAATCGACGACGGCATCGCTGCGACCACAGCCGCGCTCGGCGACGGCGGCGGACTGGCGCCGTTCTTTCGCATTCCCGGCCTGTTGCGCGCGGAGGCCGTCGAGGATTATCTCGCCTCAAAAGGCATTCAGACCTGGAGCGCTGATTTTCCGGCTGACGACTGGCGGCACATTCCCTCCTCCCGGGTGTACGACCTCGCGATGAAGCGGCTCGAAGCCAAGGGCAAAGGCATCCTGCTGCTGCACGATATCCAGGCCCGGACCGTGGCCGCATTGCCGCTAATCCTACATGATCTGAAAGCCCGGGGTTACCGCATCGTCCATGTGCTGCCGGCGGCGCCGGAGCGGCCGAAGACGCCGACCGAGCCGCTGCAGTGGCAGCTACATCCGGTATCGGAAACCGTGGCGATTTCGCACTGGCCAAAAATTCCCAATTTCGCGTTTGCCGTAACGGAGATGCTTCCTGCTCCCGCGGTATCGGATTCCGACTGGCGCGATGGCCGGCTGGTGGCGCTGCCGGGATCTTTCGATCGCCCAAAACGGCTTGCGCCCGGCGCCGTTCCCATGCCGCCGCAAGCTCCGTGGCCGCCGGTTTCCTCACCGCAGGCCGCCAGCGCGACGATCACCTTGCCGGTGCCGGCCAAAAACGTGTTTGAGCTTCAGAAAAAGCCCGGTTTGACCATGCAGCACGTAGTCGTCCCGTCAGCCCGTCATGCTGAGCGGTCTGCCGCTCCGGCCAGAAACGAACCGGATTCGATTGCAAAGCTTATTTCGGTTGATGCCGGCTCATCCAGGCGCATGATCCCTGGAAGCTTGCCTATTGCCGAACCGCGATTCAAGCGCGTGCCGGTGACGGCGCGCTGAGGCAGACACTGCCTGGGCAGCACCATGCTCGCCTTCGCATGGAATCACTGTTCAGTGATGCCTGGTGCGCTCGGAGGGACTCGAACCCCCACGATGTTACTCACTGCCACCTCAAGGCAGCGCGTCTACCAATTCCGCCACGAGCGCAAAGATCGACCTTGGATCGGCGCAGGGCTCGCGCCCCGGCCGGATCGACGGCGCCGATGTAACAAATCAGGGATGGGGGGACAAGGCCCAGCCGACAGCTGTGCGGATTAGCGGTGGCCCGGGGTCCGGGGTAGCATCTGCTTGACTTCCACCGCGATCCGGTTGCGGTCGACGAGTACCACGCCGCTGGCGATGGGCAGGTTGTTGGCCAGCACCCTGACCTCGTCCTGCTCGGTGGCGTCCAGTTCGATGATGGCGCCGCGGCTGAGCCGCAAAACCTGATGAATGGGCATCGAGGTAGTCCCGAGAACCACCATGAGATCGACCGAGACTTTATCTAGCGTTGGCACTTCTGAACCACCACACTGCAATCCGAACGCAATTGCCGGGTTCCAGAACACCACGTTATGGTTAGCCAATGATTAACGACCGTCAAAGCCTCGATTTGAGGGCGTTTGCCCTGCCTGGCGGGGGCGCGGTCGAATGGCAGGTTTCCCGTACACCGGTGCCCTATCTGGAGGCGGTGGCCGCGATGGAAGCGCGGGCCGGGGCCATCGCCGACGGCAAAGCTGCGGAACTTGTGTGGCTGCTGGAACACCCCCCGCTTTACACCTCCGGCACCAGCGGCAAGGACGCCGATCTGCTCGACGCCCATTTTCCCCTGTTCTTGACCGGCCGCGGCGGACAACTGACCTATCATGGCCCTGGTCAGCGGGTCGCCTATGTGATGCTTGACCTGAAGCGGCGGCGGCCCGACGTGCGGGCATATGTGGCCGGTCTGGAGCAGTGGATCATCCTGGCGCTCGCTGCCTTCAACGTGCGGGGCGAGCGGCGTGAGGACCGCGTCGGTGTTTGGGTCGCGCGGCCCGACAAAGGCCAAGACCATGAGGACAAGATCGCCGCCATCGGGGTGCGCCTGCGGCGCTGGGTATCGTTCCACGGTATCTCGATCAATGTGGAGCCTGATCTCAGCCACTTCCAGGCGATCGTGCCGTGCGGCGTTGCCGATCCCCGCTACGGCGTCACGAGCCTGGCCGATCTCGGCCAGTTCCTGACTATGGCGGATGTCGATGTGGCGCTCCGGCAGGCCTTCAGGGAGGTGTTCGGCTAGACCGTCCCGAGTTCGGAAAAACGCTCACCTCTCCGGCGCAAGTCCAGCGCATCCGCAGTCCCGGTTCCTTCGGCAACGGAATCAACCCGCGCCGCGTCAGGCCCGCGGCGGCATAGCGCGATCATGTCGATCACTGCCTGTTCGGGGCCGGCGAACAAAGCCTCGACGCTGCCGTCCCGGCGGTTGCGCACCCACCCCTCAAGCCCCCGCGCGGTCGCGGTGCGCCTGGTCCAGTAGCGAAAGCCGACGCCCTGAACGATGCCCCGGATCAGGACATGACGGACAACGCCGGCCATCTACCGCCTCAGCCCGAGAAAATCAGCGGAGCGCTGTATTACCGTCGTATTGCGGCCGACGCGGCCCATGAGTTCGGACGACGCGACGCTTTTCAACGCTTTCGGCGTAGCACCCTTGCGAACGGCTTGGAGCGTCTCGAACACCGCCTGCGTCGCCGCCGCGATCGGTGCATGGCCCTGCACCGCAATGCGCACCCTCAGGCTGCAAAGGAAATCCCAATCGGTCATCTGCTCGGTCGGGCCGCCCAGCACGATGGGCAGCGTCGTTGCAGCGGCTATGGTTTCGAGCTCCGCGCGCGTCTTCACACCGGTGAAGAACAGCGCATCGACGCCGGCGGCCTGATAAGCCCTAGCACGTGCGGTGGCGTCGTCCAGCGATGTCACCGATGCGGCCCCGGTGCGGCCGATGATCACCAGAGACGGATCGCTACGTGCGTCGAGCGCGGCCTTCATCTTGCCGACGCCCTCCTCCAGCGAGACCAGTTGCGTCTTTGCCTGGCCAAAACCCTGCGGCAGCAACGTGTCCTCGATAGTCAGACCGGCGGCGCCGGCCGTCTCCAGTTCCTGGACGGTGCGTCGAACGTTCAGCGCGTTGCCATAGCCGTGATCGGCATCGACCAGCACCGGCAGCGACCCGGCGCGCGACATCCTGCGCATCTGCTCGGCGAGCTCGGTGAGCGTGATCAGCGTAATGTCGGGATCGCCGAGCACCGCCAACGACGCCACCGATCCGCCGAACATACCGATCTCGAAACCGATATCCTCGGCAATACGGATGGAAATCGCGTCATAAACCGAAGCCGGACGGATACAGGCTGGTCCTGTAAGGATGGCGCGCAAGCTCTCACGGCGTTTGCGGAAAGGCATTGCAATCTCACGCGAATTCGAGGATTGGCGCGTCCACCGCCAGTGTCGCGCCGGCCGTGGCATGAATTTTCTTGACCGTGCCGTCGCGCTCGGCGCGGAGCACGTTCTGCATCTTCATGGCCTCGACCACGGCCAGCGTTTCGCCGTTCTTGACCTCCTGGCCTTCGCTGACCGCGATTGACACCACCAGGCCCGGCATCGGGCACAGCAGTTTCTTGCCCGTATCGGCTTTGGCACCGACCGGCATGAGCCGCGCCGCAGCGGCCTCGCTTTCGGTGAAAACATTGACCGCAACCTCAAAACCCCGATGCGCAAGACGCATGCCGTTGGGGATCGGCCGCACCTGCATGGCAACCCTATGGCCGTCGAGTGTGCCCTGCCACACCGGATCGCCGGGTTTCCATGCCGAGACCAGATGATGCGGCGCGCCCAAGGCGCCGTCGGGAGCTATGAAGTGAATCGCAATACCCTCGCCTTCGCGCGCGACCTCCAGTGAAATTTCGTTGCGTTCCAGCCATACCGCGCGGCGCCGTTCGCGCTGCACCGGTCGTCCGATCATCTGCCCGGAAATCTGCCGCTTGCGTTCGCCGAGCACGTGATCGATTGCGGCTGCGATCGCGGCGAGCCGGCGTGCGATCTCGCCTGCCGGCTCGCGCGCCGCAAAACCTTTCGGAAATTCCTCAGCGATGAAGCCGGTGGAAAGATTGCCGCCGCGCCAGCGCGGATGATCCATCAGCGCCGCAAGGAAGGGAATGTTATGACGAATGCCATCGATATAGAACGAGTCCAGCGCGGTGGCCTGTGCCTCGATGGCGGCGGCGCGCGACGGCGCGTGGGTGACGAGCTTGGCGATCATGGGGTCGTAATGGATCGAGATTTCGCCACCTTCCTGCACACCGGTATCGTTACGCACGGTAATGCCGTCGATGCTGCTCTCGACAGGAGGCCGGTACTTTACCAGGCGACCGATCGAGGGCAGGAAGTTGCGGAACGGATCTTCGGCATAAACCCGCGACTCGACCGCCCAGCCGATGAGGGCCACGTCCTTCTGCGCGAGCGCGAGTTTTTCACCTGCCGCGACTCGGATCATCTGCTCGACCAGATCGATGCCGGTAATCAGCTCGGTGACCGGGTGCTCGACCTGCAACCGCGTGTTCATCTCCAGAAAGTAAAAACTCTTGTCCTGACCGGCGACGAACTCCACGGTGCCGGCCGAATCGTAGTTTACCGCCTTCGCCAGCGCCACCGCCTGTTCGCCCATCTTGCGCCGTGTGGTTTCGTCCAATAACGGCGACGGCGCCTCCTCGATCACTTTCTGATTGCGGCGCTGGATCGAACATTCGCGTTCGCCGAGATAGATCACGTTGCCATGCTTGTCGCCGAGCACCTGGATTTCGATGTGACGGGGATCGACGATGAATTTTTCGATGAACACGCGATCGTCGCCGAAGGAGGATTTGGCTTCGGCCTTCGCCAGACTGAATCCCTCGGCCACTTCCGCGGTCGAATGGGCGATGCGCATGCCCTTGCCGCCGCCGCCGGCGGAGGCCTTGATCATTACCGGATAGCCGATCTCGTCGGCGATTCTCACCGCGTGCTTTTCATCCTCGATAACGCCGAGATGACCCGGCACCGTGGAAACATCGGCTTTCGCCGCAGCCTTCTTGGATTCGATCTTGTCGCCCATGGCGGCGATGGCGCCGGCGTTGGGGCCAATGAAGACGACGCCGGCCTTGCCAAGCGCGCGAGGAAAGGCCTCGCGCTCCGACAGGAACCCGTAACCTGGGTGCACCGCCTCGGCGCCGGTCTTGCGGCAGGCTTCGATGATCTTTTCGATCAGCAGATAACTTTCCGCGGCCGGTGGCGGTCCGATCGGGACGGCGTCATCGGCCATTTCAACATGAAGCGCGTCGCGGTCGGCCTCGGAATAGACGGCGACGGTTTCGATTCCCATGCGGCGGGCAGTCTTGATAACCCGGCAGGCGATCTCGCCACGGTTGGCGATCAGAATTCGTTTGAACATGTGCTTGTTTACTTGCAACCTTGCGGTGGAGGGTCCAGCCCGCAATCTGACACGCCGGGATGCATGTAACAATTCCGTCGTAGAGAAAAACTAAAGAGAGGCAACGGCTGTCTTATGCTGGAACTGGCATTTGAGGGGAGATTTTAATGCACTTGAAAATCGTGCTGCTTTCGGCCGGACTGACGGTACTGACTGGTGCTGCGGCTTTCAGCCAGAATAGTACACCGCGCAATCTCATCCTGTTCGTGCCGGACGGGCTGCGCGGGCGGATTGTCACGCCGCAGACGGCGCCGGCGATGGCGGAAGTACGCGACAAGGGCGTAAATTTCAGGAATTCGCATTCGCTGTTTCCAACCTTCACTACCGCCAACGCCTCCGCGATGGCCACCGGCCACTATCTCGGCGATACCGGCGATTTCAGCAACACGATCTATACCGGCTATCCCGTCGCCCATGCCAACGGCACTGTCACACCGTTTCTCGAAGTCGACCCGGTTCTGCTCGATATCGACGAGCATTTCGGCGGTGATTACCTGAATGAGCAAACCGTGCTGAGAATGGCGCGGGAGCAAGGCTACAGCACTGCGGCGATCGGTAAGGTCGGTCCCACCCTGATCTTCGACCATACCGACAAGATCGGCGCCGATGGTTTGCATTCCATCGTGATCGACGATGCTACCGGCGGCAAGAACGGCATGCCGCTGTCACAGGAAATGCAGGCCGCCCTGACCCAAGCCGGCCTTCCACTCGTAACGACACCGCGCGGCGAAAATGGCAAGGCCGGCGATGCCAAGACGCCGGGCACCACATCCGCCAACATTGCGCAACAGGCTTACATGGCCGACGTCGCCACCAAGGTCGTGCTGCCGATGTTCAAGGCACGAAACAAGCCATTTGTACTGGTGTTCTGGTCGCGCGACCCCGACGGCAGCCAGCACAACACCGGTGACAGCCTCAATACGGTCACGCCGGGCATCAATGGTCCTACCTCGATGGCCGGCATCAAAAATGCCGACGATAACCTGGCGCAGCTGCGCAAGTCGCTCGACGAACTCGGCCTCACGGCATCCACCAATATCATGATCTCATCCGATCACGGTTTCTCGACGATCTCAAAGGAGAGCAAGAGCAGTCTGTCGGCAAAAATAACCTATGAAGACACGCCGAGCGGTCTTCTGCCGCTGGGCTTTCTTGCGATCGATCTTGCCAAGGCGTTGAAGCTGCCGCTGTTCGATCCTAACGACAAGAACGCGGCCGTCGCCGATAACACCCATCCCAAAGCGGGCAATGGGTTACTGGGCAAGGATCCCGCGAAGCCGGACGTGGTGGTCGCAACCAATGGCGGATCCGACCTGATCTATCTGCCGAATAACGATCGCAAGCTGGCGGGCCGCATCGTCAAGGCGCTGCTGGAGCAGGATTATGTCAGCGGGCTGTTCGTGGAGGACGATCTCGGGCGCTTTCCAGGCGCGCTGCCGATCTCGCAGCTCGGCCTGCGCGGCAAGGCCGTGACGCCGCACCCGGCCATCGTCGTCAACTTCCGCTCCTGGTCGAGCGGTTGCGAGGAGCCGACCAATTGTTCCGTCGAGGTGGCCGACACCGTGCTGCGGCAGGGCCAGGGCATGCACGGCAGTTTCAGCCGCGGCGACACCATGAATTTCATGGCGGCGATCGGACCCGACTTCAAGGCCGGCTATATTAGCGACCTGCCGGTCAGCAACGCCGATGTCGGCGCTACCACCGCGCGGCTTTTAGGCCTCAATCCGAAACCGAACGGCAATCTGATCGGCCGGGTGATCACCGAGGCGATGCCGAATGGCGCGACGCCGCGCAGCTTTAGCGGCAGCGTCAGCTCGCGCGCGTCGGCAAACGGGCTGAAGACGGTGCTGAAATTCCAGCGCGTTGAGACCCAGCGCTATTTCGACGTGGCGGGCTTCCCGGGCCGGACGCTCGGCCTCGATGTCGAAGGCGGCAAATAAAAAACGGTGGAGAAATAGTTTGTCGTCTTGGCCGGGCTCGTCCCGGCCATCCACGTCTTGCTATCAACAAAGGAAGAATGGCCTGGATGCCCGCGACAGGCGCCGGCATGACGATCGGCCGGCTTATATCCCGATATCGAACACGGTCGGGATTTGCGCCAGCGGCAGCGTGGCGGCGCCGATAATGGTTGCAACCAGCCGCATCAAGGTGTGGTTGCCGCGACGCCGGCCGCGCATCTGGCTGGCGATCCATTCCAGCACTTCGGTATCCACGCCGACCGCCTTGGTGGGCGCCCAGCTTTCGATCGCGGTGTCCGGCGACAGGGCGACGGTGCGCGAGGGCACCGGCAAGCCCGAGGCAGAGGCCGCGTGATGAACGACCGCTTTGGCGAACAGATCGTCGAACAGTCCGTCATCGCTGCGCTCGGCGGCGGCGTCGTTGATCTCGAACAGGGCTTCGGCTTCGGCGCGGCTGACCGGCTGATGCTCGACGGCGGTCGCGGTGAGAATTCTCGCGCACCAGGCGGCGTCGGCAGCATCCAGCGCGCGGGAAAAATGGATACGGCCCGTGGTAGTCGGTCCCTCACCGGTGATCACGCCGTCGCGGACGATAGTGAGCGCTTGCGCCGCGGTTTTGCGGCAGGAAATCTTCGAGGTGATGGCGGCGTTCGGTTCGGCAGACATTCCAGGGGCAGACATCGGTGCTCTTCTCTGTTTTCTTCTTCATCCCAGCATTTCCACGCGGGCGTAAACGGGTGGTTAATCGATCGACACCGCACAGGCGTCTTTTTTAAATGGTTGCCGATTGGTCGCGATAACTTCGATCGCGGTTCGCAGACGTCGCAACCTCGTCCGGCAGGGTTGCGGCACGCAAGCGGCAATATCGAGGCAGCAATCCTTTTGATGCCATTGTGGTTTTTTCGTCGCGGCGGGGCGTAGCAAAAGAAGATTTCAGAGGCAACCTCGTTAAGAGAAGGATATTGTCCTTTTGCGCGGGCCATTTCGCTTTCGCCCCCTGCCCGCTATACTCAAATAAGAATTTAATTGTAACTTGAAGGACATGAGGTCGAATATGGCTCTTCAGATTGGCGCTGTGGCTCCGGATTTCGAGGCCGAAACCACCGACGGCAAGATCAAGTTCCATGACTGGATCGGCAATAGCTGGGCGCTCTTGTTCTCGCATCCGAAGGATTTCACCCCGGTCTGCACCACGGAACTCGGCGCACTGGCAAAACTGAAGGGCGAATTCGACAAGCGTGGCGTCAAGCTGATCGGGCTCAGCGTCGACCCGGTCGACAAGCACGCCAAATGGTCAGATGACATCAAGGAGACGCAGGGCGCGGCGCCGAATTTCCCAATGATCGGCGATACCGACCTGAATGTCTCGAAGCTGTACGACATGCTTCCGGCAAGCACCTCGGGCGACGCTAACACCCGCACCGCCGCCGATAATGCCACCGTGCGCAACGTCTTCATTATCGGACCGGATAAAAAGGTAAAATTGGTGCTGGTTTATCCGATGACGACGGGGCGCAATTTCCAGGAAATTTTGCGCGTGATCGATTCGTTGCAGATGACCGCCAAGCATCGAGTGGCGACCCCGGCCGACTGGAAACAGGGCGAAGACGTCATTATCGCGGGTTCGGTAACCGACGACGAGGCCAAGACGATTTACCCGCAGGGCTGGAAGTCGCCCAAGCCCTATATCCGGATCGTGCCGCAGCCGAAGTAACGCGCGAAGTTTCATCAGGTGGGCAACTGCGCGATAGCGCCGCGCCCGCCATTTCTACCATGCCGTGTCGTAGTGGACGCGACGGGCTTTGCCCCAGATTCTGCGGTTCAAATCTTTGGCACGATCCAGTTGGCGATGAGCAGTCCAAGGGTTGACGATACCGCGGTTACGAACGTTCCCCAGGCCACATCGACCACGACGACCGCCCAGGTCCAGTGCCGGAGCAGCGACAGCGACGTCAACTCGAAGGTCGCATAGCAGAAAAATCCGAATAAAGCGCCGTACAGGAGCGTCGACTGCCACCTCGCATCGGGCGACGCGCTGACGAAGATCAGGATTCCCGCCACGTAGAACAGATAGAACAGGATCGCCGGCGCAAGCCTGATGTCGCCGAGCATGTCGCCGACCTGCGAGGCGAAAAAGCTCTTGGCAACGGTGCCAAGAAATAGAAAGTCGATCGGGACGATGACAATCAGGGTTGCCAGATAAAGAACCGCATATCGCTTCATTCGGCCCTCCAGAGCCAATTCCTTCTTTATTACGGGCGAGATCATGTAAAGTTGCAATACGGGCTCGTTCAGCCAGCACCGATCTGACAGATCATTTCGAGTTGAAATCGCCTGATGGCACGCACCGCCCGCCCCTGCATTGTCTGGTTTCGTGACGATCTGCGGCTCTCCGACCATCCCGCGCTCAATGCCGCCTCCGACACCGGCGCGCCGGTAATTTGTCTCTATGTATTCGACGAGCGACCTCCCAATGTGCGTCCGTTGGGCGGGGCTTCGCGCTGGTGGCTGGCGCAATCGTTGCGCGCCATGCAGAAAGATCTGGCGGCGATCGGCTCGCCATTGTTGCTGCGCCGCGGATCGGCGGCGAAGATCATCGCGGATCTGGCTCGGGATGCCGGAGCCGGCGCCGTTTTCTGGAACGAGATCGCGCAAGCGCCCCATCAGGCCATCGCCGATCGGGTCGCCGCCGCGCTACAGGACCTCGGCGTCGCCGCAAAAACGTTTCCCGGCGACCTGCTGGTGGCGCCTGCCAATATCCGCAACAAGGACGGCCGGGGCTTGCGCGTGTTCACGCCGTTCTGGAAACGCGTGCAGAGGTTTGGCGATCCACCGAAGCCGCTGCCGGCGCCGAAGGCGCTAAGTCCTCCAGCGGGGAATATCGGCGACGTGCTTGACGACTGGAACCTCGAACCAGCGCATCCGGACTGGGCCGGCGGATTGCGCAACAGGTGGACGCCCGGAGAGGTTTCCGCACAGGCGGCAATTCCTCAACGAAAGCGTAATTGGCTATTCCACGAACCGCGACCGCCTCGACCGCGAGGACACCTCAAGGCTTTCTCCGCATCTGCGGTTCGGCGAGATCAGCCCCCGTCAGGTCTGGCACGCCACGCGATATGCCGCCGCCGAGCGTCCGCGGCTTGCGGGCGACATCGACAAGTTCCTCAGCGAGTTGGGCTGGCGCGAGTTCTGCCGCCATCTGCTGTTCGATATTCCTGACCTTGCCGAACGCAACCTGCAGCCCTCGTTCGACGGATTCCCGTGGAACCCTGATGCGATCGCGTTGCAGGCCTGGCAGCGCGGCCGGACTGGCTATCCCATTGTCGATGCCGGCATGCGCGAGCTTTGGCACACGGGTGTGATGCACAATCGGGTGCGCATGGTGGCGGCGTCATTCCTGGTCAAGCACCTCCTGATCGACTGGCGCGACGGCGAGAAATGGTTTTGGGACACCCTGGTCGATGCCGACGCCGCCAGCAATCCCGCCAACTGGCAATGGGTGGCGGGCTCCGGTGCCGATGCCGCCCCCTATTTCCGGGTGTTCAATCCAATTCTGCAGGGTGAGAAGTTCGACCCGGACGGCGCCTATGTCCGACGCTGGGTACCCGAACTGGCGCAGCTGCCTGCGCCATTGATTCATCAGCCGTGGACCGCCACAGCCCGCGAGCTTGCCGAGGCCGGTATTACCCTCGGCGCGACCTATCCGGCGCCAATCATCGACCACAGGAAGGGACGTGAGCGAGCGCTGGCGGCCTACGCCAGGGTCAGGGCGACGAGCTAACCGCAGCATGTGTTTCAATAATGCGAATCGGCTATCGTTGCGGCTTCGGCAACCCCTGGGGGATGACATGGACGACGATAAATCGATGGTGCAAACAGCGACCGACGCGGTGAACAGTGCCGCCAGCGCGACTACCTCGGCCGCGAAGACGGTGGCCAGGAAGGCCAAAAAGGCCGTCAAAAAATATGCGAAGAAAGTGACGCCGAAGAAGGCGAAGAAGACCGCCAAGAAATCGCAAGCGAAAAAATCGAAGAAGGCTACGAAGAAAGCCCCCAAGAAGAAAAAGAAAGCGAAGCGCTGACCGCTGCACGCAAAGCCTCCGGACCAACTCCGGAGGCTTTCGCCCAAAGCTGCGCTTTTCAGACGCGCGCGCTTTTGTTGACGAGGAATACCGCTGCGGCGCAGGCGATCATCCCTGCAACCGCTATCGCATCGAGCCGTTCGCCGAACAGCACATAGGCCATCACCGCAGTCACTGCGGGAACGAGATAGAACAGGCTCGCAACCGACGTCGCCGCCGATCGCCGGATCAGCCAGTACAATAGCCCGATCGATCCGAGCGACAGCACCACGGCGAGCCAGATCAATGCGAGAATGAACTCGGCGGTCCAGTGCACCACATTGTTCTCGAACAGCCACGCGCCGACGCCGAACAATATCGCCACCGCGATGTATTGCACGAGGTTGCCGGCGCGCCAGTCGATCCGACCGCAATAACGCCGCTGGTACAAGGTCCCCGATGTGATGCTGACCAGCGACACGCCGGATGCGAACCATCCCCACCCCGCTTCGCCGCTCATCGGACGATCATGCAAGATCAGCACGACGCCGGCGAGCCCGAGCAACAGCCCGGCCCATTGCAGCGGCGTGACCCGTTCGCCGAGCCAGCGGTTCGCCAATGTCGAGGTCAGGATCGGCTGCAATCCCGGGATCAGCGCGGAAAGGCCTGCGGGAATCGAATGGGCGATTGCAATCGCGGTACCGCCGAGATAAAAGCCGTGCACCAGAATGCCTGCGGCCACGCTATGCGCAATGCCGATGCGATCCGGCCACTGCGGACGCGCGATGCCTGCGATGATCATCATCAATGCCACCACCAGCACCATCCGGATCGCGAGATAGGTCAGCGGTTCGGCGTTGTGCAGCACATATTTGGTGCCGATAAAGCCCGTGCTCCAGAGCACAACGAAAATCGCCGGCGCCGCGCGCGCGGCAATGGCTTCAAAGTCACGATTCATTTGCCGACCCGTGTGCCCGATCGTATGCTATGCCGCAATGACAGATTGCGCGGGGGCACTCGCTCGAAATCACATGACGCCGTACCCCGGGCCAGTCGCCGCCGTGAGGTTTTAGGAATTCGATGCGCCTGCAGTTTCAAACCGTAGATGTATTCACTGCCGACCAGTTCAGCGGCAATCCGCTCGCGGTGGTGTTGAATGCTGACGGACTGTCGACGCAGCGGATGCAGTCCATTGCTGCCGAATTCAATCTGGCGGAAACCACGTTCGTGCTGCCGCCGAAAGACGGCACGCATACCGCCGAGGTGCGGATATTCACCCCGCGGGGCGAAATGCCGTTCGCCGGACATCCCAATGTCGGCACTGCCTTTGTGCAGGCGCGCGCCGGCACCGCATATGGCCGCGCCGTCGCGGCCGATCAAGTCATCTTCGAGGAAAAAGCCGGCCTGGTTCCGATTACGCTGTTGCGGGACGGCGCGACGATCGTCGGAGCACGTCTTGCCTCGCCGCAACCCCTCACGGTCGGCCAGGAAATTTCGCTTGAACTCGTGGCATCGGCCTGCGGGGTTGCGGTCGATGACATCGAAACCGAAAACCATTGTCCCTGCATTGCCTCCTGCGGGGCGGCTTTCATTCTTGCAGAACTGAAAACCCGCGCGGCGCTCGCCGCGGCAAGCCCGCGCGACCATATTTTTCGAGGGGAAGTTTCACAATACCCGGTAACGAGCATCCTGGTCTATACGCAGGTCGATGAGGACGGCATCGATATCCGGGCGCGGATGTTCGCGCCGCAGCACGGCATTCCCGAAGACCCCGCGACCGGAAGCGCCAATGTCGCGCTGGTCGGACTGCTCGCACAGTTGCGGCCGGAGACGGACCTTACGCTTTCCAAGGCGATCGCGCAGGGCGTCGAGATGGGCCGCGCGAGTTTGCTGCAGGCCAGAGCGGAAAAACGCCGCGGCGTCGTCGCCGCGACCTTCATCGGCGGCCGCTGCGTGCCGGTGATGCAAGGCTCGATCGATTTGGCATGATGGGAGGACCATGACCAGCAATGGGTATGTCGACGAGTCATGCAGCAAGTTGGATGGCAGCTCGGTATCCCTGCCGATGGGAGATGGTCCCGCTGAACCTGTCGGCCCCGAGTCGATGCTTGCGACGCATGGCCGCAGGCGCGGCATCGGCCTTTGGATTGTCGCTGCGGCCAGTTCTCGATCTGTCCCGCTCAAGAAGCCAATAGGATCATTCACAAGTGCGTGAGCGATTATTAGGGGTGTTGCGCTGACGCGTCGTTGCCGGGCCTACCTCGCAAACCCACGTTCTTCGAACGACTCTTCGAAGAGGGATGGATGCCTGTTCAAGCCCACGCATGCCGACATTGCATCGGGCCTGGGACACGGTGTTAGCTGCCTAGAACTCTTCCGGACAGGGATCGACGATCTTCCAGAGATCCGCGCCGTTCTTGATCTTCTTCATGGTCGTGGTCAGCCCGCCGTTGCGGCTGATCCAGTCCTTCACCGGCTGCGGATAATAGGCCATCAGATCCGAGGTGCCCTCATAGCTCGTGACCTTGATGCCGAAGGTGAATGCCTTGTCGTAATAGGCCTGATGGAAACCGAGGCTGGCGCGCGGCGTCACGCACACCTTGTTCAGCGGCACAATGCCGAACACCATGGTGCAGGCGGAATTGCAGATGCCGTCGATGATGACGCGCTCCTTACGATCGCGGATGCGTTCATATTTCGCTTTGTATTCGGTGACATAGCCGCCGTGGTCGCGCGTGATGTGAAGATCGGCACGCGCCGGCGTCACGGCGAGCAGAGCAGGCAACAGCAGAGCAAGAGGCGTGATGCGCATGGGTCCGATGAACAGCCGGGTTCGATCTGCCGGGATGCTGGCAGGCAGCAGCCACCAACGGCAAGACTCTGGCGGTACTGTGTTCGAATTTCGTTAAGCATCCCAAGGGAGAGCGAAATTAAAAAAAAGGTAATCAAACTACTGAAAAGATGCATTAAATGACCACACCGGGCCTGAGAGCCGGCGCTTGGGAGCCGGCGCTTGGGACCCGCCGGGCTGTGAATCCTTCGCTACTTGGCCTTGGTCGGCGTCGTTTCGGGCGTCTGGGTAGCGCCCGATTTGGGAATCACCGTCTCCGGCAGATTGGTCGCTGGCATATCCGGCTTGTAATTGATGTCCTTGTTCTCCGCCTTGAGAGCTTTGCAATCGAGCGAATAGACCATCTCGCCCTTTGCGGTCTGCCCGATCGGGGGGCACTCGCGAAGCGCGTCGGGAGCAGCGATGCCCTGCGCCAATGCCGGCGACACCAGTAGCAGCATCGCAATCGCGAGTCGGATCATGGTTTCCTCCCAGGCTGTTTGATTATGACTTCAACAAGCTGGCAGGCGGCTGGTTCCGCCGGCTGCCCGGTTGCGGCAGATGTCCGGCGCAAATCGAAGCGATTCAGCGCGTTGAAAGCTTGGGAAAAACGCGTCGCCCGGGGCTGGCTTTCGGATGCCGCCCGGCTAAGGTGCGCACGACACGCGCTCGTAGCTCAGCTGGATAGAGCATCGGACTTCGAATCCGAGGGTCGGGAGTTCGAATCTCTCCGAGCGCGCCATGCGTGAGCGGTCCATTTCACCAGATCATGCGGGAGCGATCGCAATGCCGTGCGCTCTTACGCCCTTTTGGAGCTGAACCGGCAGAGTCATTGCAGAGCCGTAGCGGAACAGCGGAGCGTAGTCCGCCGGTTCATGCGAGTGGCGGCGCAATACGTTGCGTCTACGGCGCCCCGCTAATCTGCGGCCGATGAATAGCCCCCTCAGTATCCGCACGTCCCGCAGCGCGGCGGCGCGGCGACATAATATTCGCGCGCGGGTGCCACCATTTCGACGCGCTGGCGGGTGGCATACTGAGCCGGAATCTGCTGGTACTGCACGCCTTCCGGAGCGACCATGACGGTCTGCGGCACCATGACGATGCGATATTGCGCGGGCGTGCGATGGGCGACCACGCCGCCCGGCGCTACCATCACCGTTTCCTGAACCGCACGGTACTGGGGCGGAGCGACCTGGCGCTGATAACACGTGGCACAAGGCGGCGGTGTATAGCAGCCGTAACATCCGGCGGAGGCGATGGTCGGGAGCGCTATAACGGTGACCGCCGAAGCCAGCAGTGCTGCGAATGCGCGTGACGTTGTCATTTCGATGCCCTTCAAATTACGATCTGCTTCGAATGAATAGGACTGCTATTGCCGTCGTCAACGAAAGACGCGCGTTTACCTTTACGGACATCGCTAATAAAGCGTTTGGCTTCGCTTCAAAACTTCGCGCCGGCTTCCTGAAGGCGACACGCCGAAATCAGCTTGTAAGGCGGAATACGCTTTAACGCTATTCCGTCCGACCGGGGCCTAGAACGGCCGCACGATCCCTACCCGCGGAATCAGCGTCACGATCCAGCCGAACACGGTGTTGCGCCGGCCGTAGGCTGCCACCGGCTCTACCAGTGCGGCCGGCAGCGTCTTCACCGCATGCAGGAGCAGGAACATGCAGACCGCCCAATTTGAAATCCATCGCGAGTAGTCGAACACGACCGCGAAGATGACGAGATATCCCACGCTTACCGCGATGATCGCGGCGACGGCGGCACGCCGATGCATATCGTCCGACAGCGACCGGATCAGTGCCGCGAAATAGCGCTGCAGCGGAGCGTGGAGCCAGATCAGCAGCGCAAAGACCGGCACGCCGAGCAGATTCGAGGGCATGCGCGTCCAGGTATCGCGAATTTCCCGGCCGAGGCCCTGATACCAGATATAGCCGAACGTCAGCAGCCTGGTCTGGGACGGATCGGCCATCCGCTCGCGCAGATGGGAGATGAACTGGTCTTCCGGAACGGTCATTGATCCGTGAACTTGCACGACAAGAAACAGCACGCCGACGGCAGCGACCGCAGCAATTCCCGCGATCACATCCGGCCGGCTCACGCTGCGGACAAGATAATAGCGCAGCACCACGAGAGCCGCGATGGTCGGCACATACATCAGAAAATGAATCTGGTGGATCAGGATCAGGATCAGCGATGCCGCGGCGGCCGCAGCGACGAACAGAATCGAGCGCGCGGGAATCAGGAGCAGCACGATTGCGAATGCACAGCCATAAATGTCGAAGTGCCCGAGCGTATGCATGAAATTCTTGAAAAAAAACGGCGAGCCGACCATGAACACGAATAGCGGCATCTGCCTCTCGCCAAGGCTGAAGGTACGCCGAAACAGCACAACGAAAAGACCGAGCGTAACCAGCCAGATCGCGGCGCCAAGCGCAAACACCAGCCAGACCGGCACCTTTGGTGCGAAAACCGACACCGTTGCGCCGATCAACGCGCGCTTGGTGAAACCGAAATGATAATCCACCAGCAGATGGATGTATGGAACAAAGGGAGGAAGCGTTATCTTGTGGAGCAGAACGCCGAGCATTACCGCGGCATTAAGGGCTATCATCCATCGCCAGGGATGTTCTTGAAACGCGCGCAAAACCGTGCCCATCCGGACAATGACCCATCATCGTAGATCAGGTATGGCATGCGGGACGTTGGGCGGGCAACTCTGGTCGAGCAAGGAGCGCTTTGCAAAAGCGGAGCTATACTGAACAATGCCGCCGTTAAAGTGATTGCAGGCGGCACCGACGCCGACAATGCCGTAAAAATGGGAGAGCAACATGCCGATCGTCACATGGGATCACGTTCACCTGCGCAGCCCCGACCCGGAGGCGACGGCGGCGTGGCTCAAGGATATTCTCGGCGGCGAGATCGTGCGCGGCCCCGACCGTATCGACGTGATGCTCGGCGGCGCGAAGGTGTTCATCGCGCCGGTGACGGCAGGCGATGGCGTCAACGCGCCGCCGGTGACGCCCTATCAGGGGCTCGATCATATCGGGCTGACGGTAAAGGATATCGACGCGGTCGCGGCCGAAATCAAAGCCAAGGGCGTCGCATTCACCAGGGAGCCTGTGACCATCCGCCCCGGCGTGCGCATCTGCTTCATCCGAGGCCCGCAGGGCATCTCGATCGAGCTGCTGGAGCGCGACAAGAAGTATGCGTAGACGGAACGACGGACAGTCCGCACGTGAATGGCTGGATTTCAGCGGCCGAAATTATCCTGGCTCAGATCGCGGCGGCGGTCTGCTCGTTCGCTGGTCATATTTCCGGGCGCTTGGACCGAACTGCCGGCCTCAAGGACGACAGCTATAGCCAAGCAGTCGCGTTGACGCTGCGCCGCCGGATTGGCACAATGGCGATGGCGCTCCGCGACCCGGGACGGTCGCGTTGGGAATACGATGAAGAACGGGCTGTATTCGATCCACGTCAGTTTGCTCGACGGACGTTCGGGCAAGGGCAGCGGCGTGATTCTTTTTCGGGACGGCCAAATTCTCGGCGGCGACGCGTATCTGTTTTACACCGGCACCTATTTAGTGAAGGGCGACAGTTTCAAGGGCGAGGTGCTGGTGCAGCGGCACACCAGCAGCCCCGATGCAAATCCGTTGTTCGGCGGACCGACGCCGGTGGGAATCGGCGTCTCCGGCACGTTCACCGACACCGGCGCCGTCATGAACGGAACGGCCCTGGTCGGAAAAGCCAGCCAGATTTTCGGGGCGACGTTGCGTAAACTTGCCGACAGCGAGTAGCACTATCGCAGCACCTGCCGCCGCTTAAGCAAGGTTATTTGCGATCTCACTGTCGTGAAAGCAAGTAGAACCCGTCGTGAATTTTACGACACGCTACTGCAATATTATCGATCAAAGCAGGTCTGAAGTACACTGTAGCCCAATGCGGCGGCATTAACGACGTTGATTCCAACCTTGTTCGTTTTTGAGTGCAAATCATCCCTCGCTCGATACGAGTATTATTGGGGAATCAAGTAAACCTTGGGGTGATTACTATGCCTACGATCCTGCTTTCGGACTCTGTCCGGTCTAATCTGTATTCTCTTCAGCAGACCAACGCTCTGCTCTCGACCACGCAAAACCGCCTTGCCACCGGCAAGAAGGTCAACTCCGCAAACGACAATCCAATCGCGTTCTTTGCGGCATCCGCGTTCAGCAATCGCGCCGCCGACCTCAGCAATGTTTTCGATGGCATTGTCGCTGCAAGCAAGGTCTTGAAGTCCACCAACGACAGCATCTCATCCCTCATCAGTCTCATCACGAGTACGCAATCGACCGCCCGTAACGCGTTGTCGAGCACTGGAACGACGGCGAGAACCACGGGCAGCGTCTCGGGCCTGACCGGCGCAAGTTCGTTCGCCGTAGCCGCCACCAAGACTTTCACCGTGTCGGACGGTTCCACAACCGCGACCATCACATCGGCGGGTGCATTGACTGCCCAGCAGGTGCTCGACGGCGTCAACAACACCGCCGGCCTCAAGATGAGGGCCTCGCTGACCGCAGACGGCAAACTGCAACTAGAGGCAAATAACACCAATACGATTACCATTGGCGGGACGGCATCGGCGGCCGAACTGGCGCAGTTCGGCTTGACTGCCGGCGTGACGGCTGCCGGCACTTTGAACGCGACACGGTCGGCATTCGCTGCGCAGTTCGATTCCATTCGCTCCCAGATCGACCAACTGGCGGCAGACGCTAATTTCAACGGCACCAACCTGCTCACTGGCGGCAGCCTGAGAGTGACCTTCAACGAGAAATCGACCAGTTCGCTGGGCGTTGCCGGCGTGACGGATACATCCGCAGGCCTCGGTATCGCCGCCTCGGTCGGTACCTTTCAGACCGACAAGGACATCAACGACGCCTTGACCAGCCTGGCCAACAGCCTCAATACGCTGCGGTCGCAAGTCAGCGTGTTTGCTTCCAATGCGGACATTGTGGCGACGCGGCAGGATTTTACCAAGTCGCTGATCAGCGCCTTGAACGCCGCTTCCGACAGCCTGACGGCGGCGGATACCAGCGAGGAAGGCGCCAACCTGCTCGCGCTGCAAACCCGTCAATCGCTGTCGACGACCGCCTTGACGTTAGCGTCGCAAGCGGGCCAGTCGGTGCTCCAGCTCTTTCGCTGATGATCAACACGACGGCGCAAACAAAGGCGACGGGGCATGGCCCCGTCGTTTTTGCGCTGAACATGTTAAGTGATTGTTATCCAGTATTTCGACAATTCGATTTAGAATGTCGATTTCGTTTGGTTCGAATGATAGATTGACCCGGTCTGATGTTTTCGGTCAAGTGTATTGCATGAAGATCATTCGCGTCGCAGTTGCCGACGATCATCCGATTGTGCTTGCCGGCTTGAGCATGTTGATACGGGCTGAGGCTGACCTTCAGATTATCGGAGAAGCGGCATCAGGCCCCGAGGCGTTGCAGCTCATTTGCGACTCGATGCCGGACATCGCCGTTATCGATATCGCCCTTCCCCACATGAACGGCATCCTGCTTGCCCGTCAACTCTCCGCCGATTGTCCGTCGGTGCGCGTGATCGTCCTTACCCAATACGAAGACCGCGCTCATCTCAGCCAGGCCCTGGACGCCGGAGCGCGAGGATATGTGTTGAAGAAATCGGCGGCGCAGTGCCTCGTCAATGCCATTCGCGGTGTCCTGGTCGGCGGGCTCTATGTCGATCCGGCGATGGCGGCACATGTGTTTCCGCCGTCGCATTCCAAGCCGGCCGGCAAACTTTCATCTTCCCTGACCCCGCGGGAGAGCGAAGTGCTGAAGCTGGTCGCCGCCGGCCTCACTGCCAAGGAAATCGCGGGTCAGCTCGATCTCAGTCTAAGCTCGATCGAAACCTACAAGACGCGGGCGGCCGACAAGCTCAGCATCAAGGGCCGCGCCGAAATCGTGCGCTATGCTTCGGCGCAGGGCTGGCTCGCGAGCGTCTGACGGCTCAGCCGATCGTCCGCATTGGAATTCCGAACTCCCCGCCTGCAATCAGTTGTTCTATCTTGTCCAGCGCGGCATCGCGCGCGCGACAGCACCGTTCACGAAGTTCATCGAGCTGGCGATTCTGCAGCGCAGCTTCATGGAATGCCGCGCAGGCCGCCGCGAGAACCTCAAAGCCCAGCATTCCCGCGGAGCCGCCGAACGCATGAGCCTCCTCGGCCATGGTCTTGCGTGTCTCCGGCGAATGCCGATCGGACAAGAAGCGCTGCCGGGCATCGACGACGAAGAGCTTTAGCAAATTTACCGTGTTCTCGTCGCCGATCGACGTTCGAAGCGCATTGAGCGTCGTCGCATTAAGAACATCGCGCCGCTGCGGAGGGCTTTGCTCGATCTGCCGATCCGCCGTCCGATCCGCTTCACCACCGCCGTTTTTCCGACCTGCAAGAACGAGGCGGTCGATGGTGGTAAATAACGCCGGCCAGTTCACCGGTTTGGGCACGTGGACGTCCATGCCGGCTTCCAGACACCGTTCGGCTTCATCGGACAGCGCATTGGCGGTCAGGGCGATGATCGGCAATGACGGGGTATGGCGCGTCGCGCTTCGGATTGCCCGGGTCGCGGCATAGCCGTCTATCTCAGGCATCTGAACATCCATCAGGATTGCGTCGAACTCGTTTTCGACGGCTATTCGCACCGCCTCCGCGCCGTCATTGACGACGGTGACTTCGTGCCCTGCCTGTTCCAGCATCGCCTTGATGAGCTGCCGGTTCAAGTCATTGTCCTCCGCGAGTAGCAGGCGATAGCGACCGCCGCGTAGCGTTAGCGGCACACCGTGGTCCGGCTGAACCTCCGCGCCAGGCTGCAGTTCGATCGTGAAGGAGAATGTCGAACCCTCGCCCAACTCGCTCCATACCTCGATATCGCCCCCCATCAATGCGACCAACTGCTTGGAAATCGCCAGCCCCAGGCCCGAGCCCCCGAACCGCCTCGTCGTCGAACGGTCGCCCTGCACGAAGCGTTGAAACAGAGTGGCGAGACTTTCCGGTTCGATACCCATGCCGCTATCGGCGACGGCGAATCGAAGCCCATGCCGGGATCCCGGAGCCCGCTCGACCGTGAGCGCGACGTATCCCGAAGGGGTAAATTTCACGCCGTTGGATACAAGGTTCAGAAGCACCTGACGTAGCCGGGTGGCGTCGCCCACGACCCAATCATTGACGTCGCTCGCAACCGCCGCCATCACCTTCAGCCCCTTGCGTTGCGCCTGGTCGGAAACCAGGTTGACGCAATCTTCCGCCATTTCCTTGAGAGAAAATGGCGCCTTCTCGAGTTCGAGCTGGCCGGCCTCGATTTTTGAAAAATCCAGAATGTCGTTGATGACGCTGAGCAGGCCTCGCCCGGCGTTGCGCTGCATTTCCATAAAGTGCCGCTGCTTGTCCGGTGATTGCGGGCCGTCGAGCAGCATGTCCGATACCCCGATAATGGCCGTAAGCGGGGTTCTCAATTCATGGCTCATATTGGTCAGGAACTCGGTCGTCGCGTGTGCCGCGGTCTCGGCGCGATCTCGCTCATGGCGCAATGCAGCTTCGATGCGCGTCTGGTCGGTGATGTCCTCATGCGTTGCGATCCAGCCACCGTCCGGCATCGGAGTTCTGCGCATGGCGACGGTACGGCCGTCCGCCAATACATGGGTTTGAGTCTTCTGATTGACAATGACCGCGATGTATCCGTCGATGTCGGGTTCGCTGCTTTCGCCGTTAGCGAGGTGGTACTCCAAAATCTGCTTGAGAGGGGTCCCGGGCTTGACCTGCTCCGGCGTCAAACCGTACATCTCGCGATAACGGTTGTTCGAGATCATCAGCTTCTGATCTTTGTCGAACATACAGAGACCGTTCGGCATATTGCTCAAGGCGAAGCCGAGCAAGCCGTTTAATTCTTCTATCGGACGCACAAAAATTCGGTCACCGATGACCCAAACCACGAACGCGCCCAGCAGCGTGACGGCACCGAAGACGATTGCGGCAATCGTCGTGTATTTGTCGATCAATCCGAGCGTCGCCGCGCGATCGAAGCCAACGACGACATGGGCGTGCGCCTCCGGCAGGGTGACGGAACCGAACAAGCGCTCGCTGCCATCGGGACCGATGCCCGCGAACATGCTTTCATTCGCTGCGGAAATGTCGTTGAGAAATCGTGCCGAAACGCGGGCATTGCCGGGAATCTGCGCTGCCGGGTAGCGTGACAGGACCACGCCGCCGCCGTCGATCAACAGCACCAGGGCGCCCTGCTTCTCGCCGAACGTCGCGGCCAGGCGATCGAACCATGCCAGATCGATGCTCGCCGTCAGGGCCTGCTGTTCGCCGCTCTCACCGTCCCGATAAAACAGCGTTGCGAACGTGGTGGGGACGTTACCGATCTGATTGACCTGAAAATCGCTGACGCTGAACGCGCCGGCCTGCCGCGCCGCCTGGAACCAAGGCCGAGCGGCAACGTCGAATGCAAGGGCGTCGGCGTTGGTGGAACAGGCCACGCGCTGGTCTGCTCCGATCAACGAAAATGAGCGGGCCCAATGATGGGCCACGGCAACGTCCTTAAGAAATTTCGCGCAGGTTCCCGGTGATTCCCTGGTAACCTCCGGTACGCGGGAGAGCAGATCGAGGACCGTGTGAACGTCATCGACCATATCCTGATAACGCGCCGCCGCGGCTTTAGCGAGTTCGGACGCACGCTCCTGGGCGATCCGAATTCGGGTCATCCTGACCTGCAGGAGCCCGATCGCATCGAACACCGCGATCGGAGCGAGCAAGAGCAGAATAATGGCCAGCAACCGAACCCGAAGACCGGCCGAAGTTTTCCTGATGACGTGTGCTGTCAATCGACGGCCTCCCGCGCTGCGGCTGGCCTGATTTAGCACTGATTCGCTTGCGACCGGGGCAACGGCTTCGCTTGCGACCGGGGCGACGGCGTTTTTTGCGGCTTATGGCGCAGGCGCCTTAAGCGCCGCCCTCCATTCCCCGGCTGAGCGCACGTTATCAGCGCCGTGTTTGGAGTCAGACCCGACAGATAGAGCGTTGTCATTCCGTGTCTTGGCCGTCCCGGCGATGCGCTGCGATCGACGGCGCCGGGGATAGCCGCGTGGCAAGGTAGCGGGCCGGTCGGCATGGGTCATTTTAAGGTGCGACGAAATGAGGGACTACTCCGCCGCCTGCTCGATCGGTGCCACACGCGGCAGGATGATCTGGATCTGCGTGCCCCCGCCCGGCTGCGAATCCAGATCGAGCCGCCCTCCCAAGCGATTGGTGACGATGCTGTAGACGATATGCAGGCCGAGCCCGGTGCCGCCCTGGTCGCGGCGGGTGGTGAAAAACGGATCGAACGCCCGGCGCCTGACATCGAGGCTCATGCCGATCCCGTTGTCCGAGAACAGAATTTCGACATTGTCCTTGCCGGACTCGCGCACCTTGATGTCGACGGTGCCGGACCGGCCGTTCGGAAACGCGTGCGCGACGGAATTGAGGAAGAGGTTGGTGAGCACCTGGCCATAGGGTCCCGGGTAGCTGTTCATGGTCAGGTTGGGCTGGCAGTCGACATTGAGGGTCAGGTTGTGCTTTCGCAATCCCGGCCGCAGGCTCATGACGACCTGCTCGGTGAGGTCGCCGAGATCGAAGGCGCGCTGATCCGAATAGTTCCGGTCGGCCGCGACCTGCTTGAACGACTGGATCAATTCGGCGGCACGATTGAGATTGGCCACCAGTTGCGATGATGCGTCGCGGCTGGTCTCCAGGAAATCGTTCAGGCTGGAGCGCTTGAGATTACCGCGGCCGACTTCCGAGGCGAACAGCGCGGTCTTGCGTTCCAGCGACGAGGCCACGGTCAGGCTGATGCCGACGGGATTGTTGACCTCGTGGGCGACACCGGCGACCAGCCGGCCGAGTGCCGCCAGCTTTTCCGCCTCGATCAGCGAGTTCTGTGTTTCCCTCAAGTTTCGCAACGCCGCCTCGGCCGCATCCTTGGCCTTGCGCATCTCCAGTTCGCCGCGCTTGCGATCGCCGATGTCGAGCGCGACGGTGACGATATTTCCGATATCGCCGGCGGCGTCGCGCAGCGGCAGCTTGTTGACCAGCCACTGTCGCATGTTGCCGGAGGAATCGATGTATTCCTCCTCGTAGAATCCGAGTTCGCTGCCCGCCTCCAGCACGCGCTTGTCGTTCTCGTCGGTTTTTTCCGCGCCGTAGCGCGACATCAGGTCGCTGGTGGTGCGGCCGATCGCGTCCGCCGGTTCGATGCCGAAGATCCCGGCCATGTAGCGGTTCATCAGGATATAGCGAAGCTGCTTGTCCTTGACGTTGATCACCGCGGGCACGGTGTCGATCACCTCCTGCAGCAGCCGGCGGCCTTCGGCGATGGCGTCTTCGGCGCGTTTCTGGTCGGTGATATCGCGCACCGTGCCCTCGTAACGGGTGACTTGGCCGTTTTCGCCGCGCACCGCGGTGGCGCTGTCGGAAAGCCAGAGCACTCCGCCATCGCGCCGCCGCACCTGATACTCGAATTCACGCACCATGCCGTCGCGCTGCATGCGCGCCTGGTATTCCACGCGCACCTCGGGATCGACATAGACCGTACGCGCGATATCATTGACGCCGCCGATCAGGCTTTCGGTCGTATCGTAGCCCATCATCCGCGCCAGCGCCGGATTGGCGTTGAGCAGGCGGCCGCCCGGCGTGGTCACGTAGATACCGTCGACCGAGCCTTCGAACAGCTTGCGATAGCTTTCCTCGGCCAGACGCTGTTCGGCCAGCGCGTGAACCGCGGCCTCGCGCGCGGAATCGGCATCGACCAGCGTGCGGCGAAATACTTCGGCGGCGCGCGCGATGTCGCCGATCTCGTTATCCACGTCGGTGGCCGGAATCGACGTATCTTTTTCGCCGACGGCGAGCGAACGGATTGCCGTCGCGATGGCCCTGAGGGGCCGAACCGTCCTGCGCACCATGAACAGGGCGGCGAACAGTCCGATCAGGACTCCGGCGGCACCGAGGACGATGCTTTGCCACTTGTCGTCGGTCAGCGTGCGCGCGAGGTCATTGGACAGCACCCGCCCCCGCTTGGCACTGAGCTCGCGGAGCAATTCGGTTACGCGTCCGATCAGCCGGCCCTCGGTTCCAAGCACCTCCCTGTCAAGATCCGCGATCTGACGCTCCCTGGTCGATATCGAGATGATCGCCTCGGCATAGGCGTCGATCACGCTGCGAACCGATGGCTCGGCGATGTCCAGCGCGCGCATGGACTGGGCCGACTGCTCGGCGCTGGCCGGATCGCGCGCCAGCAGCGCCGCGGCGATCCGGCTCTGCGCGCTGAACAACGCCGCGGTCGTGGCCTTGTCCTGGGTTTCGGCGGCGGTCCTGTCGAAGCGCTCGCGCAGTGGCGGCAATGCTGCGATCAATTCGTCGCGGCGCGCGATCAGCGCGGTGACGCGCTCGATCCCGCTGCGATAGGTCGACAGCCGCGCCGCGACGCCATCGATCATGTCCCGCTGCTCGGGATCGAGCTCCAGCCGCGTCTTCTTCAACAGCACGTTTAGGGCCGAGGCGGCGTCCCAGACGCCAGTAGAATGCGCTTCCGGGTCGGTGACGTAATCGCGGGCCGCCAGCCGCAGCTCGTTCATGCGCCGATCGATCTCCTCGGCCAGATCGCCGACGCTTTGCAGCCGCTGCAGTTCGCCAAAGGTCGTATCGATGTGGCGGATTGCGATGACGCTGGCGATGCTTGTCATCATGATCACCGCCAATACCAGCAGGAAGCTGCCAAAGGTCAGTTGACCGATCGAAAGCGAGAGCGAGCGTATCCATTGGACAAGGGCGGCAAACGGCATTGGCTATCGAAACCAGCTCCAAACAGGCGCGCCATATATACGATGGAATCGGCGTCAGGGGGAACACCCGACCTCCGCTCAATCCGCCGGGATGGCGGCTTCCTTGACCACTTTCGCCCACAGCGCGGCGTCGGTCTTGATGATGTCGGCGAACTGCGCGAGCGGCGCGCTGCTGGCCTCGCATCCGGCGGTGTCGAGACGCTGCCGCACATCCGGCGCGCCGAGCGCCTGCTCCAACGCCTTACTGATGCGATCGACGATCGGCTGCGGCGTTCCGGCCGTCACAACGACACCGAACCATGGCGTTACCTGGGCGTCCGGAAAACCCTGTTCGGCCATGGTCGGCGCGTCAGGAAAATACTTCGAGCGGCCATCGCTGATCGCGCCGATAATTCTGATCGCGCCGGTCTGCACCTGTGCCAGGGCTTGATTGGCCGACAGGAAGGTCGACGTGATGAGGCCGCTGGCGATGTCTGGCACCATCTGCGGGTAACCGCGATAGCCGACGGCCGCGACATCGATCCCGGCAAGCCGCTTGAACAGCTCGAAACCGAGATGCCCCGTCGAGCCTTTGCCGGGATGGCTGTAATTCAGCTTACCCGGCTTTTCCTTCGCCAGCGCGACGTATTCGGCGACGCTCCGCACCGGAAGCGAAACCGGCACGACGAAAAAGTTCGGCGCGCGGCAGACCTGGCCGACGGGAACGAAATCGCGCACGGGATCCCAGCGCAGCGTCGCGTTCAGCGCCGGGCTCGCGGTGAAGAACGTCGTGACCAGCAGCCACGTATATCCGTCGGGTGCCGCGCGAGCCACTTCCTCGGCGGCGATCGAACCATTGGCGCCGGATTTGGATTCAACGATGATCGAGCCGTTCCATTGCGCAGCGATGTTCTGTGCGACGATGCGCGCGAACACGTCGGTCACGCTGCCCGGCGAATAGGGCACGACGATACGGACAGGCCGACTTGGAAAGCTTTCCTGAGCGAAACCTGCATTAGGCCCGGTCAGGCATGCCAGCAAGGCAGTCGCCACGGCGATGCGGTGCCTGTTCAACTTCATCCTGCGTGCCCCTGCCCCGATCGCGCCCTGCCATGCCGGATTTCGCGGCAGGATGCCGGGAAACAGCCGGGTCAGCAAGGGGCGACGCTTGCGAGCCCTCCTTGCTTCGTTATGATCGCCGCGGCCGTCGAAGAGGCGCGGCAAGCGCTCGGCATGTCAGGGAGAATAGCATGAACATCACTCAGGGCCTGCGCAGGGTGCTGCAGATCAATCCCGACGGGATTGCGACCGTCGATGGCGAGCGCCGCCGCACCTGGCGCGAGATCGGCGACCGCGTCGCGCGGCTCGCCGGCGGATTGCAGGGACTTGGCGTCAAACAAGGCGACCGGGTCGCAGTGCTGATGCTTAATTCCGATCGCTATCTCGAACTCTACCTCGGCATCGCCTGGGCCGGCGCGGTGATCGTGCCGACCAACATCCGTTGGAGCCAGGCCGAGATCGAGGATTCGCTGCACGATTGCCGCGCCTCGGCGCTGGTGGTGGACAAGGCGTTTGCGGCCATGGGCGTTGAACTGGCGCGGGCCGTTCCGCTGAAACTGGTCTATGCCGACGACGATGTCGGCCCCGCCGAGGCACAAGACTACGAGAAAATGCTGGCCGCGAGCGAACCTGTCCCGGACACGATGGCGGCGCGCGAAAATCTCGCCGGCATTTTCTACACCGGCGGCACCACCGGCCGCTCCAAGGGGGTGATGCTGAGCCACGCCAACATCGTCAGCAACGCGCTGCATATGCTGAGCGAAGGCCTGCTGCCCGACGGCACCGTGTATCTCAACGCCGCGCCGATGTTTCATCTTGCCAATGGCGGCGCGATGTTTGCTTCGTTGATCGGCGGCGGTTCCAATGTGATCGTGCGGATGTTCAATCCCGAACTGGTAATGCAGACCATCGAGAAGGAGAAGGTCACGGCAACCCTGATCGTGCCGACCATGATCCAGATGCTGACCGATCATCCCGCGTTCAGGACCGCCGACATGACGTCGCTGAAGCGCATCATGTACGGCGCCTCTCCGATCAGCGAGGCGCTGCTGAACCGCGCGATGGCGGGGCTGCCGGGCACCGCGTTCCATCAGCTTTACGGCATGACCGAACTGTCGCCGCTGGCGACCCACCTGCCGTGGGACCAGCACACCGGCGAAGCCGCGACTAAGAAGAACCGGCAGCGCGCCTGCGGCCGCGCCGCGATCGGCTGTGAGGTAAGGATCGTGGATACGGATCGCAGACCGGTCGCGGCGGGCGTGGTCGGCGAGGTCGCGGTGCGCGGCCAGAACGTGATGATGGGTTACTGGGAACGCCCGGAGGAAACCGCCAAGGCCGTGGTTGACGGCTGGATGCACACCGGCGACGGCGGCTACATGGATGAGGAAGGCTACGTCTATCTGGTCGATCGCGTAAAGGACATGATCATTTCCGGCGGCGAGAATGTGTATTCCATGGAGGTGGAAAACGTCATCGCGCAGCATCGGGCGGTGTCGCAATGCGCCGTGATCGGCATTCCCAGCGAACAATGGGGCGAAACCGTGCATGCCTTCGTGATTCCGAAGCCCGGCACCGGCGTCAACGCCGCCGAGATCATGGCGTTCTGCAGGGAGAAAATCGCAAGCTATAAATGCCCGCGTAGCGTCGATATCCGTACCGAGCCATTTCCGCTTTCGGGCGCCGGCAAAGTACTGAAGCGCGAATTGCGACGGCTTTACGGCGAGAACAACGCGGCATGCGAGCGAGCCGAAGTGGGATAGCGCCCGCCGTCACCATGATGGCAAGCCGCGCGGGCGCAGCATCCTCCGCGCAGCCGGCGCCCCGCCCCATCGCCGTCCCCGCGCAGGCGGGGACGACGTTGTTGATGGAGTAGCCGGGCGCATGCGCTATGTCCCGGGTGGAGCACGGCCAGATCGCGCGCTAGACGGCGCCAACCTCGAATACCTCCCCGTCATACCCGGCCTCCGCCGGAATCCGCAGTTGGCGGCCGCCGTTCAGCGTCGTCATCACCGGCATTACGGTGACGATCGGCTTGCTCCGTGCTTGATCGAGCGCTTCTTTCACGGTGCGATGCTTGCCGAGCTTGATCAGGTTGCGCGTGGTCGGGAACGGCAGCTTGAACCGGCCGGTTTCGCCGCCCGCCAGCGCCTCGCGTGGCGAAACCCAGATCGAATCCGTCGCCTCCTTGCCGTCGTGAGCGCCGGCCTGGTCCGGCGGCGCGGCGGCGAGAAAGAACCAGGTGTCGAAACGTTTCGGCATTCCTTCCGGCGTGATCCAGTGCGCATAGGGGACGAGCGCGTCGAGCGCCGGCAGCAAGCCGTTATCGGCAAGAACCTTCGGGAACGTGACCTTGCCATCGCACAGTTCGGCGCGGCTGGCGGCTTCGATCTCGCCCGCCCGCCTCGCATCGATCAATCGGGCCGGGCCGCGCTGTTGCGCCAGCAGGATGCCGCTTTCCTCGAAGGTTTCGCGGATCGCCGCGATCCGGAAACCCAACGCCTCGGCATCGAGCTTGCCGCCGCCGGGATGGAGTTCGGCTTGGGCGGCGATTTCATGGTCGCTCGCATCGACGCTGCCGCCGGGAAACACGAGCGCGCCGGAATTGAAATCGATCTCGTAATGACGGACCATCATGAAGACTTCGATCTCGCCATTGCCGTCGGGCCCGGCGCTGTCGCGCAGCAGCAGGATGGTGGACGCGGGACGGGCTTTGGCGGCTTCGGCCATGGGTCACCCGGCCGCGCTGGATTGCGGCAGTATCGCCGCGCGCTTGTCGACCCGCGCCACCCGCGACAGCAGATAATCGACTTCCGCCTTCGCGGTCGCGGTGATGCTCGATCCCGGCCTGCGCTGCGCACCGGATGCGATCACTCCACGCTTCTGCAGCACATATTTGCGCACCGCGAGGCCGGCGCCGGGCTGCTGCTCGTAGCGGATCAGCGGCAGGTGCGCGTCGAACAGGTCGTGCGCGGCATCGCGCCTGCCCGCTTTCGACAGCTTCACGACATCGATCAGCAATTCCGGGAAGGCATAACCGGTCATGGCGCCGTCGGCGCCGCGCTCCATCTCGAAATCGAGAAACAATCCGCCATTGCCGGTCAGGATCGACAGCGGCCGCAGCGAACCGTCCGCCTGGAATGCGCGCAGCGCGGAGATCTTCTCCAGCCCCGGCCAGTCCTCGTGCTTGAGCATCACGCAAGACGGACTGTCCATCACGATCCTGCGGATCACCGCCGGGGTAAACACCACCGATAATGTCAATGGATAATCCTGCAGCACCCACGGAATGTCGTCGCCGATCGCCTCCACCGCCTGCTTGAAATAGCCGATGATCTGATCGTCGGTGCGAAGAGTGGGCGGCGGCGCGATCATCACGCCGGCTGCGCCGGCATCCATCGTAGCGCGCGCCAGCGAACGCATCGCGGCGAATCCCGGCGCGGACACGCCGACAATGATCTGCATGTTTTTGGCACGCTTGACAAAGCGTTTTGCGACTTCTTCGGCTTCGGAGCCTTCCAGCTTCGGCGCTTCGCCCAAAATGCCCAGTACGGTAACGCCGTTACATCCGACCTCGGCGTAGAAGTCGGTCAGACGGTCGATGGATTGCATATCGATGCGGCCGTCGTCGTGGAACGGCGTCGGGGCAATGGCGAAGGTGCCGGCGGCCTGGTGGGTGAGTTTCATGATGTTTCCCGTCAATGGCTGCGCGCCGGACTAAAGCACTTCGTCATTGCGAAGAGTGAAGCGACGAAGCAATCCAGTCCTGCTTGCAGCGTCTGGATTGCTTGGCATTGCTCGCAATGGCGACCTTATTAGAAACGCCGCGCCGATTTCTTGATTGCGTCCTCGGAAAAGAAAATCTCCGAAGCATGCTCGACAATATCCTCCGCCCTCCATCCCTCGCGCGGCGGTTTCCAGCCGTCCATTTCCATCATCCGCATCTCACGTACGCCGCGCGGGCCGGAGACGCCCAGAATCTTGCCGGTCTGGTCGCCTGACAACCCGCTGACCATGTACAGCACCGCAGGTGCTATGCCGTCGGGTCCGAGCGCGGCGCCGGGGTTTTCGATATAGCGCGGCAGGTCCGCGGTCATGCGGGTCAGCGCGCCCGGCGCCAGGCACCACAGCCGGATATTGTATTTGCGGCCCTCGATCGCCAGCACATTGCTAAGGCCGAAGATGCCGCCTTTGGCAGCGCCATAATTGGTCTGGCCGAAATTGCCGATCAGCCCCGAAGTCGACGACGTATTGACGATGACGCCGCCGCCGTTCTCGCGCATCCAGCGAAACACCGGCTGGGTGACACAGAACGTGCCTTTCAGGTGCACCTTCAGCACCTTGTCCCATGCGGCTTCGGTCGCTTTGGCAAATGTCTGGTCAAGCAGAATGCCGGCATTGTTGACGAGGATGTCGGCGCGGCCGAAATGCTTTATCGCGTCATCGAATACCGATTGACCGCCGGCCATGGTGGAAATATCCGCGCCATTGGCGACCGCGCGGCCGCCTTCCGCCTTGATCGCATCGACTACCTTCTGTGCCATCGACGTATCGCCGCCGCTGCCATCGCGGGGCCCGCCGAGATCGTTGACGACCACCGCCGCACCCTCGCGCGCAAACAGTTTGGCGTAGGCTTCGCCAAGCCCGCCGCCGGCGCCGGTAATCAGCGCCACCTTGCCGTCGAGTAATCCCATGGTCTTCTCTCCCGTTACTCCGTCATTGCCGGACTTGACCGGCAATCCATCCGCCTTTGAATCTTGTAAAGATGGGTGGATGCGCGGTTCCCGTCCACGCATGACGGTATCGTTTAATGCATTCGGTGCGAGACGAACTCATCCCAGCACCGTCCTGCCGCTCTTGATGACGGTCACGCCTCGCGCTTTGACCTTTGCTTCGAACGAAATCACGTCGCCGTCCTTCCACATGTTCATGGTGACCGTCTCGCCCGGATAGACCGGCGAGGAAAACCGCACGGCGTGCTGTTTGAACGCGCCCGCATCGTAGTCGGCATAGGTCTGCAGAATGCCGCGGCAGGTGATGCCGTAAGTGCACATGCCGTGCAGGATCGGCTTCGGAAAACCGGCACGTTTGGCGAATTCCGGATCGCTGTGCAAAGGATTGCGGTCGCCGCAAAGCCGATAGATCAGCGCCTGGTCCGGACGCGTCGAGATGTCGACGGATTTGTCCGGACCGCGCGTAGGAACCTTGTGCGGCTCCGGCTGGCCTTCCGACGGGCCACCAAAACCACCGTCGCCGCGCGCAAATCGCGAGGCGACCAGCGTCGCCAGTTGCTCACCGTTTTCGCCCTTGAGCACGGTCTCATGTCGGATCACCGCGCCCTTATCCCGCCCCTTGTCCCATGCGCCGAGAACGCTGGAATCCGCGGTGATATTGGCGGCGACCGGAAGCGGCTTGTGAAAGGTGATGTCGCGTTCGCCGTCGACCACCATCAGGCGGTTGAGGTTCATTTCGCCGGGGTTGGCGCCCCATGCCGCGACGGATGCGAAGGTCGGCACCACCTTCAAGGGACGCGGGCTGAAGACCGCCTCGTTGACGTAAGCCAGTTCTTTCTCATCCATCGGGTCCGCGCCCATGCCGATGCCGACGGCGTACAGCATCACCTCGCGATCGGTATAGGCGTATTTCTGGCCGAGGTTCTTCAGCGCCATCAGTTCATCGTATTTGGGCATCGGTATCTTTCCCTGTCGTCATGCCCGCGAAAGCGGGTATCCAGTAATCATTAATGCCGGCGTTTACTGGATTTCCGCGTTCGCGGGAATGACATCGTCACACCGGCGTAAAGAACGGCAATGGCGCGCCGTCGGTGGACTTGAACTCCACCTTGACCTTCTGCCCGATCTTCAGCGATCCGAGATCGCAGTCGACGAAATTGGTCTGCAGCGAGGGTCCTTCCTTCAGCGTAACATAGCCGATCGCGTAAGGTCCGCTCGCCGATCTGCGCATCAGGCTGAAGGTATAGATCGTGCCCTCGCCGGAGCTTTCCTCCCAAACGGTCTTGTCGGAGAAGCAGAACGGGCAGATCGAGCGCGGAAAATAATGCGGCTCGCCGCAGGCGGTGCAGCGCTTGATCAGGAATTTTCCTTGGGCAGCGGCTTCCCAGAACGGCGCGGTTTCCGGATTGCCCTGCGGCGTCGGATATTTCTTCTGTTCAGCCATCATGCCCGCTCCAGAATGCACGTCGAGGCCGCGTGGCGCACGCCAAGCAGGCCACCGGTGCCATGCGCGATCGCAAGGTCGCAGTTCGGCACCTGCACCTTGGGGTGAGCCTCGCCGCGCAACTGCCGCACCGCCTCGATGATCTTGGTCATGCCGCCGCGGTTGACCGGATGGTTGCTGCAAAGCCCGCCGCCGTCGGTATTGAACGGCAGCTTGCCCACGCCCGAGATCAGGTTGCCGTCGGCGACGAACTTGCCGCCCTCGCCCTTCTTGCAAAAGCCGATGTCCTCCAGCTGCATCAACACGGTGATGGTGAAGCTGTCGTAGATCGACGCGTATTTGATATCCTTCGGTGTCACGCCGGCCTCTTCGAACGCGCGCGGCCCCGACCACACGCCGGCCGAATAAGTCAGGTCGAGATCCTTGCCGCCGCGCGGGCCTTTCATCGCTTCGCCGTGACCGATCAACCGCACCAACGGTTTTTTCAGACTTTTTGCGATTTCCGGCGTGGTCACGATCAGCGCGCCGCCGCCGTCGGTGACGACGCAGCAGTCCATCCGGCGCAACGGATCGGAAATCATCGGCGAGTTGAGCACGTCCTCTATAGTGACGACGTCCTTCAGCATCGCATGCGGATTGTACTGGGCATGATGGGAGGCGGCGACCTTGATCCAGGCAAGCTGCTCGCTGGTGGTGCCGTAGTCGTGCATATGCCGCATGGCGCACATGCCGTAAGCGTTATGCGTGGTGGCGCCGTAGGCGGCCTCGAAATCCTGCTCGGCTCCTGCGGCGCGCGGCGGCATGGTGCTGGTACGCGGCTTGCCAGCCAGCGTGATCAGCGCAATCGAGCACTTGCCGGCGGCAATCGCTTCGGCGGCATGGCCGAGATGGATGAGGTAGGAGCAGCCGCCGGTTTCCGTGGAATCGATATGGCGCACCCTGAGGCCGAGATAATCGACCATCGGCCAGGCGCCACCCGGCGCGTCGCCGGCGCAGAAATAGCCGTCGATATCCGCCTTGGTCAGCCCGGCGTCATCGAGTGCTCCCTTGGCGACTTCGGCGTGCAGCTGGGCTGTGGATTTATCGGGTGCGTGCCGGGTCGGATGTTCGTAAATCCCGGCGATATAGGCCTTATCCTTAATACTCAATGCCGGTCTCCGCTGGCGTTCTTCCCCAGCGGTTTTTGTGGCCTGTCAGGAGAGGCTTGGCAAGCGCGCTGCGAGGGAATAGCAGCCGTGTCCCGGACGCAGTGCGGCATTCCTCATGCAGGCGCACCGCTTTGCAAGTGCGACGCCATAGCGCGTCGAAGACGCGTGAACGCGCTTATGGCGCAGCGGCCGGGGCCCGAGAGATTACTCCGCCGCGATCTGCCGCGGCGCCGGCGGCGGATTGACCAGATCCTTGGCTAATTCCGCGTAACGGATTTTTGCGTCCTGCACCGATTTTTCCTTCACCGGCCCATAGCCGCGGATGCGGTCGGGCAGCGACAACAGTTCGATCGCAGTGTCGAGCGTCAGCGGCGACAACAGGCCGAGCACCGTGGCGACGTCCTTTTCGTAACCCGCGATCAGATCGCGCTCGAGCTTGCGGTCGGGACTTGCCGCGAACGGGTCGAATGCGGTGCCGCGTATTCCGCGCATCTTGGCGAGCAGCCGGAACACCGGCAGCATCCAGGCTCCGAATACGCGCTTTCTGGGCCGACCCATCGCATCGACGCCGCCGCCGAGGATCGGCGGCGCCAGGTTGAAGCTGAACTTGAAATCGCCCTCGAACTGGTCGCGCAACTGCTTCTCGAACCTGCCGTCGGCAAAAAGCCGCGCCACCTCGTATTCGTCCTTGTAGGCGAGGAGTTTCGCATAATTGATCGCCACCGCGCGCGGCAGCTCGTCGCCGAAGCCTTGCTTGCCGGCGGCATCGCGCACCTGCGTCACCAGATTGCGATAACGCGCGGCGAGCGCCGCATTCTGGTAATCGGTTAGATGCGCGCTACGGTGCGCGATGATCTCGTCCAGCGACATCGCATCCAGCGTCGTCGGCGCCGCGGTTTCCTCCTGCCCCTTCATCATCGCCGCCAGCCGCGCCGGATCGGCCGCGGCCAGACGCCCAAGCTGGAAGGCCTGCGTATTCATCCTGATCGCAACGCCGTTGATCTCGATCGCCTGCTCGATCGCCGCCGCCGACAACGGCAGCAGGCCCTTCTGGTAGGCATAGCCCATCATCATCATATTGGTGGCGATGGAATCGCCGAGCAGGGTTTCGGCCGGCTTGGTGAAATCGAAAAACGAGGAATCCTTGCGCAGCGCGGTTTGCAGCACGCTGTTGACCTTGCCACTCTGGAAGTTGAAATCGCGATTCAATATGAAATCCGCGATCGGAATCAGGTGAGTGTTGATGACGCCATGGGTCCGGCCGGATTCGCACAGCGTGATGGTTTCCTTGGCGATGGCAACCACCTCGTCGGCGGCGATCACGAGATCGGCCGTGCCGGTGACGATACGGGACGACGTCACATCGGCGGGGTTTTGCGACAGCCGGACATGGCTCAACACCGCGCCGCCCTTCTGCGCAAGGCCGGACATGTCCAGGATCATGCTCGCCTTGCCTTCGATATGCGCGGCCATGCCGAGCAGCGCGCCGATGGTGAGCACGCCGGTGCCGCCGACCCCGCCGACCGCGACGTTATAGGGCTTGTCGAGTGACGGTCGGGTGGCGGGCTCGGGCAGACCGCTGATGTTGCCGAGATCGGCCGGGGCGCGGCGGCGCGGCTTGCCGCCATCGACGGTGACAAAGGATGGGCAGAAACCCTTGAGGCAGGAGTAGTCCTTGTTGCAGGTCGACTGGTTGATGGTGCGTTTGCGCCCCATCTCGGTCTCCAGCGGCTCCACCGAGATGCAGTTCGACTGCACCGAGCAGTCGCCGCAGCCTTCGCACACCGCAGGATTGATCAGCACCCGGCGCTGCGGATCTTCCAGCGTGCCGCGCTTGCGGCGGCGCCGCTTTTCTGCGGCGCAGGTCTGCACGAACACAATGGCGGAAGCGCCCTTGATCTCGCGGCAGATTTTCATCACCGCGTCCAGTTCGTCGCGATGCGCGGTCTTGGTGCCCGGCGCGATGTCGGAGGTTGGATAGGCATCCGGCGTTTCCGAAACCAGATAGATGTCGCGGATGCCCTCGGAATGGAGCTGGAAGGTGATCTGCTGTGGCGACAGCTCGCCGTCGACATGCTGGCCGCCGGTCATGGCCGTCGCGTCGTTGTAGAGGATTTTGTAGGTGATATTGGCGCCGGAGGCGACGGCCTGGCGGATCGCTAGACTGCCGGAATGGAAGTAGGTGCCGTCGCCGAGATTGGCAAAGACGTGTTTTTCATCGGTGAAAGGTGCGACGCCGACCCATGGTACGCCCTCCCCGCCCATATGGGTGAAGGTTTCGGTGTTGCGGTCCATCCACAGCGACATGAAGTGACAGCCGATGCCCGCGAACGCGCGGCTGCCTTGCGGCACCTTGGTCGAGGTGTTGTGCGGACAGCCCGAGCAGAAATACGGCGTGCGGGTGATCGGCGCCACGGCCTGCATCTGCGTGGCCTGACGGCCGTTGAACCAGTCGGCCCTGGCGCGGAGCATGGCCGCGATTTCGGGATTGAGGTTGAGGCGCAGCAGCCGCTCGGTGAGCGAACTCGCCAGCGAGGCGACGCTCAGTTCTTCGGCAAACGGCAGGAAACGGTGGTCCTGCTCGTCCATCTTGCCGACAATGCGCGGCCGCACATCATCCCGCCAATTGAAAAGCTCCTGCTTGACTTGGTTTTCAACGATCTCGCGGCGCTCTTCGACAATGAATATTTCTTCAAGGCCGACCGCGAATTCCCGCACGCCTTGCGGCTCCAGCGGCCACGGCATGCCGATCTTGTAGAGGCGCAGCCCGATCTTGGCCGCGACTTCCGGGGTCACCCCGAGTTCGCGCAGCGCCTGCCGGATGTCCTCATAGCTCTTGCCGGACGCCATAATGCCATAGCGCGCGTTCGGGGAGTCCATGGTGATGCGGTTGACCTTGTTGGCGCGCGCAAACGCGACGGCGGCAAAACCCTTGTAGTCCTGCAACCGGCGGTCCTGATCGTAGCGGTCGTCGGGCCAGCGCAGGTTAAGCCCCCCCGGCGGCATCTCGAAATCGGCCGGAATGATGAAGGGTTTCATTTCATCGGTGAGATCGACCTCCGCGGTAGTCTCCACGGTCTCGGTGATCACTTTCATTCCGACCCAGCAGCCGGAATAGCGCGACATGGCGATGCCGAGCATCCCCATCTCTATCATCTCGTGGATGCTGGAGGGATAGAGATACGGCATCAGCGCCGAAATGAAAGCGTGGTCCGACTGATGCGGCACGGTCGAGGATTTCGCGCCATGATCGTCGCCAGCCAGACACAGCACGCCGCCATTCTTTGCCGAGCCGGCGGCATTGCCATGGCGGAACACGTCGCCGCAGCGATCAACGCCGGGCCCCTTGCCGTACCAGATGCCGACCACGCCGTCATGCCTGGCGCCTGGAGAAAGATTGAGCTGCTGCGAGCCCCAGATCGCGGTGGCGGCGAGGTCTTCATTCACGCCGGGCTGGAACTTGACGTTGTATTGTTCGAGGTGTTTCCGTGCCGCGAACAGTTGCTGGTCATATCCGCCGAGCGGTGATCCCCGGTATCCCGTGACAAAGCCTGCGGTATTGAGACCGGCGGCGCGGTCACGGCGGATTTGCGCCATCGGCAGGCGAACCAGCGCCTGGATGCCGGTCATGAATACGTGGCCGGAGGCCTGGGTGTATTTCTGATCGAGACTGATCGGACCTTGGTTGATTCCCATTCCACCCTCATGAACTCGCGCGCCATGGCGCAGCGGCAGTTTTTACGTGGTTATTTAACTCATTAGAACCAGTCTATGTCGGTTTTCGCAGCCAGCGCATCAGAAATCTCCGCAAGGCAGCTCGGCACGCGCAGATAGCAATTTCGTTCCGGACCGGGGGCTGCGGTTTGCGTGTTATGTCCCGACAACGCCTCGTCACGAAAGGACGTGACTCCGGTACATGGTTCGTTTTTCCCGCTATAGCGCTTGAGACTTGAGACTTGGCAGGTAAGGCACCGAAATCACCCGATGCGAGCGATTCTTTGCACCGTGCTTTTGTGCACCGCGTTCGGGTGCAGCAGCGGACAGGCCGATCCGTTAAAACCCTCTGGCCTCGTGTTATAGCGCCGCGGCGCGTTTGCATGCTAAGGTCGCGGCGCAATCATGGAGGGCATCATGGATACCGAGAAAAAGCCGGATGACGAAATGCCGGATCAGTTGAAGCCAGGCATCGGCGACGCCGTCGGCGACCTGATTGTAAGTGGCGCAACCATGCTGGCAAATACGGCCGCAAAGGCCGTGGTCGAGCGCGTCAAGAAGGCGGCAGCAAAATCAGCGCCGGTGAAGACGGTCGCCAAGGCTGTCAAGAAGGCGAAAAAGTCGGCGGCGGGCGTGCAGGCTGCGAACACCAGGAAGGCCAAGGTCAAGAAGGCCAAGAAGGCCGCTCAGAAATCGGCCGGGAAAAAAAGCAGCACCCGGAAAGCCGCGAAAAAGTCGGCCGGCAAAGCCGCCAAGAAGAAAACTGCCAAAAAATACAAGCGTTGACGAAGCCGCTGAAGGAACGAAAGCTCCGTCCTTCTCCTCAGGGTCCCCGTCCACCTCACAGCAGGGAACCGTGTGCCCTCGCCGGTTCAGGTTCCACGGCGGCCCGGGAACCCCGGCCGAGCCGGAGAATTGTCTTGCGAGACAACGGAGGACCAAACATGGCTTACGAGCGTAACCCGAACGATCCCTATCGGCCTAATCTCGCCGATGACGAGCTGCAGCGGAACCAGAGTCTTGACCGAGAGCTGCAAGCCGACCCCGAACTCAGCGAAGGCCGGGCCAGCGGCGGCAAGGTGGCGATGTTCGCCCTTGCGACCGCGATCGTGCTCGGCGCGGTCTTCTATGGCCTGAACAATTCATCGATGAACCCGGCCGGCACCGGGTCGACGGCGACGGCACCCGCCACCCAGAATACCGCCCAGACGTCGCCGGCTCCAGCTATCAGGGACGTAACGCCGCGCAGCAATACCGAGCCCGGCATGACGACGGGTGCCGCACCGGCGCGTCCGCAGCAGCCACCGGCTTCCGCTCCGACCGGCGCGGAAGTGGACCGCTCGGCCAATCCGCCCGCCGACAGCACGGCGCCGGCTTCGACCACCAGATAATCGTCAAGCATGCCACCATGGAAAGCAGCGGGCCTGACAGCCCGCTGCTCTTTTTTCGCGACGGACCAGATTAGGCGCCGAACATCTTGTTCAGGTCGCCCCGAAATCCGTTGCCCAGTCCGGTGAACGTCCCCTGCTCGGCGATCTCGCGTGCCGTGTTCATGAACCCGGCCCAAGCCACCCGGGCCAGCGAGCTGCCGACGCTGATGCGGCGTACGCCGAGGTCGGCGACTTCAGCGATGCTGAGGCCGGGAAAGTCGATCAGCAGGTTGACCGGTTTCGGATGCACCGCTTTCACCAGCGTTGAGATATCTTCTTTCGATCTGATGCGGGGTGCGTACAGGCAATCCGCCCCGGCTTCCGCATAGGCATTAAGCCGGTCGATCACCAGAGCAAGATCGGGTAGCCCGACCAGGAACGCTTCGCAGCGTCCGACCAGCAGCGTACCGCTGTCATCGGCGTCAATGGCGGCGCGCGCCGCCTTGATGCGCTCGATCGCAAACGCCCGCTCGTAGAGCGGATTTTCCCGGTCGCCCGTGGAATCCTCGATCGACAGGCCGGCGATGCCGGTCTTCACCGCCCGTGCGACGTTGGCGGCCACCTTTTCCGGCTTATGGGCAAAACCGCCCTCGAAATCCGCATTGACGGGCAGATCGACGGCGTTGCACAGCGCGGTGAGGTGGTCGCAGACGTCATCGACGGTGACACGGTTGTCGGGGCGTCCGGTCGTCCATGCATAACCCGCGCTGGTCGAGGCGATGGCCTTGAAGCCGAGGTGCTGCAGCGCCCGCGCGCCCCCAACGTCCCATGGGTTGGGTATCACGAAGCAGCCCGTCTCGTGCAGCTTCCTGAACGCCGCGCGCTTGTCCTGCGTTGAAACCGGCATGTTCTCTCCCTTGCTCGTTTTTGCTTTGCCTCACGATAGCATGCGCCAAATCAGGCGACCACCTCCTGAGGTAGAACGGACGGCGGCCGGCCCGGTTCTGCGAACGGCGCTGCCCAGAGCTGCACGCCGCATCGCCCGGACTCCGGGAGTCCGTCATGGCCGGGCATGTCCCGGCCATCCACGTCTTTGCCCCACATCAGGAAGAAAGACGTGGATGCCCGGCACAAGGCCGGGCATGACGGCGCGGTCTATGTCATGCGCGGCACGACGCGAAGAACCGGGGTTTCGGTTGTTGCGGCTGCAAGGAACCAGGGTCCCGATTCTGCGAAGCGGCATGAAGAATGCCGCATCGCGCCCGGGACACGGGGGAGGCCGTCATGGCCGGGCTTGTCCCACGGCTGTCCGGTTCGATTTAAGTGGACGTAGCGCATGGCATGGATTCTTCT